>NZ_MJGC01000131.1 GCF_001746915.1 Desertifilum tharense IPPAS B-1220 | reverse complement strand
CCTACTCGGAACACCGCTACTTGGTGTGCAAGCTACGGAACTCAGAACTTTGCACTCTTTCCCCCCATCCCCCCATCCCCCCATTCCCCCATCCCCCCATCCTCTTCCCCACTCGGAACTCGGAACTCGGAACTAACTTCCCCCCATCCTCTTCCCTACTCAGCACTCAGCACTTTACACTCAGCACTTAGGAAAGGACGGAATGAAGTAACTCTTGATGAATCTTAGCGCGATCGATGATGGCTTGAAGTTGGGTTTTATCGAAGGCTGAGGGGTTGGCGTAGCGTTCGATCCAGGTTTGGGCGATATCGCTGGCGGCTTCTGGGAGTTGGGAGAGTTCCCAACCGGGAATCTCGTATTCTGCCATCAGTTGGCTGACTTTGGGGTCGTAGCTGAGGGCGAAACATTGCGATTTGGCACCGGCGGCCATGATTAAGGCATGGTAGCGCATGGCGATCGCCATTTCTATGCCCTCAAACACGCCTTTGAGTTCTCGCGGATCGGTTAAACTCACAATCTTGCTATGGTCTGGAATTTGGGAGTGGATCTGCTGGGCAATTGTCAAATCTGAGGCGGCTTGGAAGGGCAGCAACAGCAGAAAAGTGTCTGTGGCGGTTTGAAAAAGCTTGAGGGCTTGAATCAGGGTGTTTAGGCGTTCTGGCGTCAGTTGGGGATGGGGACGCAAGCAGATAGCAACTCTGGGGGCGGGTAAGTCGCCGACGCCTTTAGGGGGTTTTCCTGCTAGCGCCCAAACAGGATCGGGGGCGATGACGTTGGGAATTTGCCATTCGGCTAGCAGTTGGGCAGAACCGCGATCGCGCACGCTGACGGCATCGCATCCAGTAAAGGCGGCTTTTGCTATTTTACGGGTAAAATTTCGGTTTAATGGGCCAATGCCTTGCGCCCACGCAATGGTTTTTAACCCTAAGCGTTGCGCCATCCCCATCAATCCTGCATAGTACAAGGGGCTGATGGCGCTGGTGGTATCTTGAATTAAACTACCGCCCCCCCAGATAAACACATCCGAACGCTGTAAGGCTTGAAAGACGCGTAAGGCAGACATGCGATCGCCAACTTGCACGCCATAGCGCTGGCGGGTTTCGCTACAATTACCGGAAAGCACAATCGGCGTTACAGTTTTTGGCAACATTTGTAATAACGTAGCCAGTAAGGCCTCATCTCCGCCGTTGCCTTTGCCATAATAACCGCACAACACCGCCCGAATCTGCGCCATTAGGTTCTTTATTCTCCGTTTTGTCTCAGTTTAGCGTTGTCCGTCGTCGAGAATAAACGCCAAAATCAGAAATACTAGGATAGAAACAAAGAAAATTATAATTGCGCCCATTGTTGCGAACCTCGATGTTACTCTGTTGAGACGGGGAAGAAGAGGATGGGGGGATGGGGAGGTGGGGAGATGGGGGGAAGAAGGGAATTGGGAGTTGGGAGTTGGGGGTTGGGGGCAGAAGGGAGTTGGGAGTTGGGGAGATTCAAGGTAAAGTGGCTATTGCTCTAGATACAGACTGAGAACTCAGCACTTCCTTTTTACTCAGCACGCTGCTACACATCAATAAGATCGCAACAGCAGTCTTTCCCCCCACCTCCCCATCCCCCCATCCCCCCACCTCTTCTCTACTCGGAACTCGGAACTCGGAACTCCTTAGTTATGAATGCTTTATCAATTCCCACTTGGATGATTCATGTTTCTAGCGTGATTGAATGGATCGCGGCGATTTGGTTTATTTGGCAGTATGGCGAACAAACTCGCGATCGCGTTTGGTGGGGTCTGTCTTTTGCCATGTTACCTGCTTTGGTGAGTGCGATGTGTGCTTGCACTTGGCACTTTTTTGATAATCCGCAATCCTTAGAATGGTTAGTTACCCTGCAAGCGGCGATGACGGTGGTGGGGAATTGTACGCTGATGGCGGCTGGCTGGTGGATTTGGCGATCGCGAGATAAAATAGCAGATTCGGAGACTCCCGCCTCAACTCCCAAGGAAGTCTAATGTTATCGAAAGACGCGCTATTTGCAATTTCTCTATTTCCCTACCTGGGGTTTCTGTGGTTTATTACTCGATCGGGGAAGTTCCCGCGTTTGGGGTTAATTGGCTTTTATCTAACGCTAGTGTTTGTAGGGGTGACAATTCCGGCTGGAATTTACGCCAAACAAGCTTACGGCGAGGCGCTGGCTAATATAGACTGGTTGCACGGTTCGGCAGAGTTCTTTCTCACCCTATCCAATATTGTGATTGCTTTGGGGTTTGCTAGAGCGATCGCCATTCACCAACAAGCGAACCCCCCAAAAAGCTAGATACTACCATACACGGGAATGGTTGCCCCGCGTAGATCTTGGGCGGCTTCGGAAGCTAGAAAGCAGATAACCTGCGCCAAAGACTCTGGTTTTACCCAACGATCCGCCTCTGTGGTTCCCATTGCTTCTCGGTTTGCGGGGGTATCAATGACGCTAGGAAGAACGCAATTCGCGGTAATATTGGTGCCTTTGGTTTCATCGGCGATCGCCTTCGTTAAAGCTACCACGGCCGCTTTCGATGCACCATAGGAAGCTAATTGTCCCACAGGTTGAACGGCACCCCGCGATCCTACTGTGACAATTCGTCCATATCCCTGTTCTAACATTTTCCGCAAACTGTGCTTGCAAGCCAAAAAGGTCGTATGCAAGTTCAAATCAAAATCCTGTTTCCAAGCCTCATAAGCATATTCGTGAGTTTTCCCCATCGCAAACCCACCCACCAGATGAATTAAGACATCCACTCTCCCCATATCGTCGATCAGTTGTTCTACCACCGCCTCATTCAGCAAATTAGCCGCTACAAAGCGAATCTTAGAGAATTCTGTAGCAGAAAGATGGTGTTTTAACCGTTCTACCTCGGATTCTTTCTGATAAGGAATGGTTAACTCTGCACCTTGGGCTAAAATTGCAGGGACTACCCCTAACCCTAACCCCCCAGTTCCACCTGTAATTAAAACGCGTTGACCTTTCATGATTGCTGCCGTATAGAATTCAAGAATAGGATCGTGCAAGGAGTGGAGAAAATGCAAGTATTGCAAGGTTTACATACTGCTATTTTAGTCTCGGATGTCGTTCGAGCTGAAGTTTTTTATGGTAAAATTTTAGGTTTAGAGAAAGTTGACAGAACCTTAAAATATCCGGGTGCGTGGTACCAACTCGGAGATTATCAAATTCATCTGATTGAAGACAAAAATTTAGTTTATTCCCTGCAAAATTCAGAAAAATGGGGTCGCAATCCTCATTTTGCTTTACGCGTGAATTGTTTAGAATCCGCCAAACAAATTTTACTGGATAACGGCTACGAAGTTCAAATGAGTGCTTCTGGTCGTGCAGCTTTATTCACTCGCGATCCAGATGGGAATGTCATTGAATTAGGGGAATAAACATATTTAATTCAGTCTCTTGCAAAATTCAAAAGTCAAGCTAGAGACTCATTCACGCATTTCATCATGAAAATTATTGCCTATAGCTATACAGAACCCTTATTAGACAAAAATCCCGATAGCCAGATTTGGGGATGGGAAATTGACGATGTTTATCAAGATATTGGCAACCGCCAACAACTGAGACAACTCCTCAAAGATGCTCAAGTCGAACCTCCCCAATATTTACTCATTCGTACCCTAAGAGAATTAGGAGATTCCTTAGAAGAGATTCAAATTCGATTAGCAGAATTAGCAGAATTAAAGATTAAGCTAATTGCCACTGAAGAAACCTTAATTTTAGATGAATCTGAATCGCTTAAATCGAGCTTTCTACAACTTTTAACTACCCTTCAAGACGAACAACGTAGCCGACGAATTCGTCAAGGACATGCTAGAAATCGCTTACAGGCAAAGCCACCCCCAGGGAAACCGCCCTATGGGTATCAACGGGGGAAAAATAGCTATATTTTAGATAAAAGAACGGCACCTATTGTTAAAGAATTTTTCGATCGATTTCTGCTGTTTGGATCGTTACGCGGGGCAGTTCGTTATTTAGAAAAGAAATATAATAAGAAAATCGCCGTTTCCACTGGATTTCGCTGGTTAACCAACCCCGTTTATCGGGGAGATACTGCATTTAAAGATGGGGAAACCTTACTCGATACCCACGTTCCCATTATCTCTCGCGAAGAAGCGGCCCAAGTAGACCGTTTGCTGCGCCGCAACCGTCGCCTTCCGCCGCGTACTGCTAGCGCGCCGCGTTCCCTAGCCGGGTTAGTCAGTTGTGGAGAATGCGGTTCTGCGATGACGGTTAGCCGAGTGAAACCCTATCGCCAAGAGAAAGAATATCTGTATTTGCGCCCGGTAGAATGTCCTCAGCGTCCTAAGTGTAAAGCCTTGAAGTATGAAGCGGTACTAGAAGCGACGATCAAAACTATTTGTGAGGATCTGCAAAATGCGATCGCCTCCATCCCCTTACCCGATCTCGATCGCGTTAAACTGGGCATTGAAAGTGCGATCGCGCAACAACAAAACATCCTCAACCAACTCCCCGAACTCACCGCTACAGGAATTTTAGATCCAGAAACCGCCCAACTCCGCGCTTACAAAGTTCGCATTTCAATGGCTCAACTGCAAGCCCGTCTCGCCGAATTACCCCCAGTCAATCTGCGTTCAGTCGCTCAAGCCATTACCTTACCGCAATTTTGGCTAGATTTATCAGAGTCAGAACGGCGTTTTTATTTACGAGAATTTATTCGCCAAATTAAAATTGTCCGCCCGTCGGAGCAAAACTGGGAAATTCGTTTAATCTTTATCTTCTAGGGGCAATTTTTAGCCCTATTTGAGAATAGAGGCTAGAATTGCTAGCAAACTTTACCCCGATCTCTCCAAGATGAGGAGACGTTTGCTTTGACTCAGGTTCAGCCTCCCCTGGAATTTATCCCGCCGTCCTTTAATCCGGTTGTGCTACGGTTAACCCAATGGGCGATTAGACCCCTGTATCAACAGTTTTTAACCAATATCCGATCGATTGAGATTCAAAACCTCGAACAACTCGCGGATCTCTATAGTCAGTTTCAAGCCGGGAAAATTCGCCTATTGCTGGCGTTTCGCCACCCCAGTACCTACGATCCTCTGTGTTTAGGCTATACGATTTGGCAGGAACTCCCCAAAATTGCCCGCCAACAACAAATTCCCCTCTCGGCTTCCCCTCACTTCCACTTTATCTACGATCGCGGTATTCCCCTCTGGGCAGGTTCAATGGTGGGATGGTTATATTCTCAATTGGGGGGAACTCCCATTCATCGGGGTAAATTGGATATTGTGGGATTGCGATCGGCGAGACATTTATTCGCGAATGGTACATTTCCCCTAGCTGCCGCACCCGAAGGCGCAACCAACGGTCATAATGAGATTATTAGCCCCTTAGAACCCGGAATTGCTCAGTTAGGGTTTTGGTGCGTTGAAGATTTAAAGAAAGCCAACCGCCCCGAAGAGGTGTTAATTTTACCCGTGGGGATGCAGTACCGTTATTTGACTCCCCCGTGGCAGGCGTTAGAACGCTTGCTGGCAGAATTAGAGGAAACCTGCGGTATTACAGAACCTCTGACGCTAGAAACTCTACCGCAACTTCCCGAATCTGAGATGAACGATCCGCAAAGCGTCTTATCTCCCCAACAACAGGTCATTTTATACGGGCGTCTTTATCGTTTAGGAGAACATCTACTAACTCAGATGGAAGCCTTTTATCGGCGGTTCTACCATCAACAGATTAAAACAGACCCTCAATCCCCTTTCCCAGAACGGCTTTCTCAGCTTCTAGATACGGCGTTAGGCGTGGCAGAACAGTTCTTTAATATCCCCCCCAAAGGCAACGCCATCGATCGCTGTCGGCGCTTAGAGGAGGCGGGTTGGGCGTATATTTATCGCGAGGATATTCCGAATTTAGAGGTATTATCGCCTTTGGAGCGATCGCTCGCCAATCGGATCGCTCAAGAAGCCGATTTACGCCTTTGGCACATGCGCCTGGTGGAAAGTTTTGTGGCGGTAACAGGGAGATACGTCCAAGAAAAACCATCCGCCGAACGCTTTGCCGATACCGCCTTATTATTATGGGATGCGATCGCCCGCATTCAAGGCACCAACCCCTTTAATCGCCCTCGCTTAGGCAAACAAAGCTGTCAAATAATCGTCGGCGAACCCCTTTCAGTATCCCAACGCTGGGAAACTTACACCCAAAATCGCGCAAGAGCGAAACAAGCCGTCACTGATTTGACTCAAGACTTACAACAAGCCCTATCGGGGTTGATTGTTGCAGATGCGGGTTAGGAGGAGAGTGCAAAGTTCCGAGTTCCGTAGCTTGCTTCCGCGTAGCGGTGTTCCGAGTTGAGAAGATGGTGGGGGGATGGGGAGATGGGGAGATGGGGGGATGAGTGCAAGGTGCTAAGTTCTGAGGGCGAAGGAGCGTTATTCTAATTCAGAAAGCCACATTCCACTATTGCGTACAACCATACTCCAAACTCCAAACCTGGCACTTCCACTTCCCTTATTCCCTATTTTCCCCAACTCCCAACTCCCAACTCCCAATTCCCTCTCTTCCCCCAACCCCCAACTCCCAACTCCCAATTCCCTCTCTTCCCCCAACCCCCAACTCCC
>NZ_MJGC01000130.1 GCF_001746915.1 Desertifilum tharense IPPAS B-1220 | reverse complement strand
CTGATGCTGCATACTTAACAAAAAGCTCTTCATGGTCTAATTCTTCATCTTCCTCAATTGGAATATAACGTTCAAGAACTATCTGGCTTAAATCTTCGTTCTTTTGAATCCAATTAACTACATATAATCCATATTTATTAGCTTCGAGTTTTAGATAGTTGAGAAATAATTCTACTGCATTAGGCAAAAGTATATCATCATCGGCCAATAGCCAAACATATTGAACTTGGTTAGACATACTTAACACTTGTATTACATTATTGTTAAATCCAATATTTTCTAAATTTTGTTTGTAAAAAATAAATGGATATTTAATTTGATGTGCCTGAACTATTTTACATACTTGTTCTCTGGTCTCACCTGTACTGTTGTCTGATATAAAAACAGGAAAGTCGTACTGAGAAACTTGAGCAATTATGGAGACAAGAAGCTCATTTAGAGTTTCAGGTCTATTATAAGTAGGGATGGCAAAACCTAAATTAAAGTTAATTTCAAGCATTACTTAATTTTTTAGAAAGTAAAAAAACCTTTAACTAGAATAGCCTAGTTCTCTAGACCAACTCAGCATTTTCCTTAATCCTTCAATTTTAGTAAACTGAGGTTTCCATTGAATCTCTTTTTCTGCTTTGCTTATATTAGCAATAAAAACTTTTTGGTCTCCACGCCTCCAGTTTAAGGGATTGAATCTTAGGGAAGAATCAGTCATTTTTTCCAAAATCTTAAAAAGTTCCAGTAAAGACAGACTATTGTTAAGTCCACCACCGATGTTATAAATTTGTCCGGCACTAATTTTTATATGCTTAAGAGCTGCAAAATAAACTTCGATCAAATCATCCGTATATAAAACGTCTCGAACTTGCTTACCGTTACCAGAAATGGTAAATGGTTCAGCATTAGGATTTTTCATTTCTAGAGCTTTCTGGCAAAACCAACCTATCCAACCTTGATCGTAGGTTGCAAATTGCCGTCCACCGTACATGGAAGAATGTCGAAAGACGACTGTAGGAATGCCGTAAATGCGGTAGTAATCACGGACATATTGGTCGGCGGTTAGTTTTGAGCAGCCATAGGGAGAGTATCCATCTAATTGTAGGCTCTCGTCTAAGCCCCTGGGATACTCAGGAAGAATATAACGAGTTTGAGTCTCTTCGTACTGAAGATTTTCTAAAGAACCGTAGACTTTGTTTGTTGAGGAGAACATGACGACGGTTGTAGGGGAGTGAAGTCGAACAGCTTCAAGGATGTTCAAGGTTCCAAGGGCATTAACTTCAAAGTCAAGGCGAGGATTAGATACGCTGGTCGTCATTGCAACTTGTCCCGCAAGTTGGGCGATCGCATCCGGTTTAGTCTCTTTTACTATATTGGCTATTGCATCAGCATCTCGCGTATCAAGTTCTGCAAAGCGCCAATCTTCACCATGACGCGATCGCAACCAATTGAGATTCTCTCGAGAACCAACACGGCTAAGGTTATCTAAGACGACAACTTCCTCACCTTGGCTGAGCAAGCTATCCGCTAAATTTGTTCCAACAAATCCACAACCTCCCGTAATCAACCAACTCATTAAATTATCTCCACCGCTTTATTTGCCTGTTCTGTTGCAAATTTTGTAATACTTTCTACCACAAAACCGATCATTTCTGCTGTCAACCCAGGGTAGACCCCAATCCAGAAAGTCTGATTCATCACAAAGTCTGTGTTTTTTAAATCGCCAACAACCCGATAAGAAATACTTTGATAAGCAGGTTGACGAACTAAGTTCCCTCCGAACAGCAATCTTGTTCCGATTTTCCGGTTTTCTAGATAACGAACCAGTTGATTTCTGGTAAATGGGGCCTCTTTCCGAACGCTAATTACAAATCCAAACCAACTTGGATCGCTTCCCGCTGTAGCTTCTGGTAAAATTAAAAATTCTTCTAGGGGTTTCAATCCCTCATATAGTAGCTTCCAATTGTGTTTTCTACTTTCAATAAAGCCAGGAAGTTTCTGGAGCTGCGATACGCCAACAGCCGCCTGCATATCTGTCAACTTCAAATTATAGCCAATATGTGAATAAATGTACTTGTGATCGTAACCTTCCGGCAATTCTCCTAATTGCCAGCTAAAACGCTTTCCACAAGTATTATCTACTCCTGGCGGACACCAACAAGACCGACCCCAGTCCCGAAAAGATTCTACTAAAACTTTTAGTTTTGGGCTATTTGTCAATATGCCGCCTCCTTCCCCCATCGTAATGTGATGAGCTGGGTAAAAACTGACCGTCGCTAAATCCCCGAAACTTCCAGTCAGTTTACCTTCATACGTTGAACCCAATGCATCGCAGTTATCTTCAATCAGCCAAAGGTTATAACGCTTAGCAATCTCCAAAATAGTATTTAAATTAAAAGGATTGCCCAAGGTATGAGCAATCATTATTGCTTTCGTTTTAGGACTAACTGCACTTTCAACTTGCTCAACATCAATATTATAGGTTCCAAGTTCAATATCTAAAAAGACAGGAACTAGGCTGTTTTGAATCGTTGGATTAACAGTTGTTGGAAAACCAGCAGCGACTGTAATAACCTCATCACCAGGTTGTAATTGTTTCTCACCTAGCTCTGGAGAAGTAAGAGCAGACAAAGCTAGCAAGTTTGCTGACGATCCAGAATTGCATAGTAAAGCATGACGCAATCCCAAATACTGAGCAAATTCTCTTTCAAATTTCTCAGCATAGCGTCCTGTTGTTAACCAAAAGTCCAGAGACGAGTCTACTAAATGAATCAAGTCATCTTGGTCAAACACGCGCCCTGAAACGGGAACAGCAGTTTCGCCAGGAATAAATTTTCGAGACGGAAAAGCAGCCGAATAATATTGAGCAATTTGGCTTAGAATATCTTGGCGAAGCTGTTCAGACTGTCCCATTATTGAGCCTCCAGACAGGTTTTATACCAGTTTATTGTAGTTGTCAGTCCTTCAGTTAATGACCAAAGGGGTTCCCAGTTCAAGAGTTTGCGCGTAGTTTCTAAATCAGCAATTTGCGGCTGTTCGCCCTTGCGTTCGGCAATTGTTGTAAACGTTGGATTGGCTGAACTTCCCGTTTGCTTACTGAGTAACTCTACTAATGTTTTCACACTAGTTCCTTGACCCGTTCCTAGATCAAGAGCTTTACCTTCAATCGCGGGCTGAACACCTGCTTTAAGCATACCGCGTACCACATCTAGAATAAAAATAAAGTCACAAACGCGACTTCCGCTACTGATTTGCGGATTTTCTCCTTTAAGTAAAGCAAGGATCGTATAAGGGATTAATTTAGCTACACCTTGGCGAGGACCGTAACTGAGAAAGGGACGGACAATAACGCTTGGCAGGTCATAGATTAGATGAAAAGTTTGAGCATAGAGGCTGGCTGATGCTTTTGAGACTGCATAGGGAGAGCTTGGAACAGCAGAAGTAGCAGTTGCGAGTTCTTCTGAGGAACCGACAGTAACGAGGCGATCGCATCCAGTTTCTAAAGCTCCCAGAAGAACATTTACTGTTGCCACTAAATTATTTTGCAACATAGGCAATACTAGACTGCTATTTTGACTAGCAGTGACATAGCTTGCTAGATGAAAAATGATCTGCGGTTGAACTTTGGCTAAAGTCACTTTTACAGATTCCCAATCTGACAAATCCACTGATAGAGGAATGATACTGGGATGGGAAACCTTTCCTTGGCGGGACAACCCATAGGTTTGTGCTTCTAGCGCCACTAAGGCATCAGCTAAATGACCGCCTATAAAACCACTCGCCCCAGTTATAAGGACTCGCTTACCCCGAAAGGCGTTACCAAACTCAGTTTCCCAAGAAAGCATCGTACCACTCAACCGTTTCTCTCAAACCTTGCTCTAAACTAAATTCCGGCTGCCATCCTAAAATTTTTTGAGCTTTAGCGGCACAAAGGTGCTGATCGTGAATTTCACCTTTAGCTCGATCGAGGATTTTAGGGGTTATGTGTTCGCACTTCATCACCTTCTGAATGGCTTCGACCAACTGCATCACAGTCATAGGCGACTCCATACTAAAGTTAAAGCCTTCTCCTCGAACTTGTTCAGCATCCAGACCTTCCGCTAAACGGATGTAAGCTCTCGCAACATCTTTAACATAAATATAGTCACGCACATAAGTGCCATCACTACGAATTAAAGGAGACTCTCCTTGTAATAGCGAGCGAATTGTAGCAGGGACAATTCTGCTCCAGTTCAAGTCACCGCCGCCGTAGATATTACCACAACGGGCAATTGCTACAGGCAAATCATAGGTATAGTAGTAAGCTTGAGCAATTAAATCTGCACAGCTTTTGGAAACTTCATAAGGATGCTTGCCTTGCAAGGACATTTCTTCCACATAGGGCAAGTTTTCCTGTTCGCCATAGGCTTTATCACTCGAAGCAATTACCACTCGTTGCACTATCTCAGAATGCAAACGGCAAGCTTCTAACAAATTGTAGGTGCCGCGAATATTTGCCTCAAATGTTTGAAGAGGAAAGCGATGTGCTGTCCCAACGATTGTCTGTGCGGCTAAATGAAAAACCGTTTCTATCTCATGCTCGTTAATGACTCGTTCTAGAGTCCAGAAATCCTCTAAAGCACCGTTGACTCCTGAAACATAACGAATGTCACCACTACGATATAACTCCGATTGCGGATCGGTATCACGGATTAGAGCTACTACATAAGCACTGCGTGCTAGTAAATCTTTAATTAACCAGGCTCCAACAATTCCTGTTGCCCCTGTTACTAAAACCCGACGACTTTGCCAAAAATTCTCGCTCATGCTTACCATACCTTCCAAGGGGCTTTACCTTCTTGCCACAGGCTTTCTAATAACCGTACATCCCTCAGCGTATCCATACACTGCCAAAAATTATCATGCCGATATGCAACCAACTGTTCCATTTGAGCAAGCTTTTCTAGCGGATCGCGCTCAAAAATTGTGTCATCACCTCTAATAAAATCTAAAACTTGAGGTTCAAGAACAAAAAAGCCTCCATTAATCCATCCTTCACCAATTTGCGGTTTTTCCATGAATTCTGCTACTAAATCTCCCTCAAACCGCAACCCTCCAAAGCGAGATGGGGGGCGAACCGCGGTAATTGTAGCTAGCTTGCCATGAGAACGATGAAACTTAACCAAATTAGCTACATCGATATTTGAGACTCCATCACCATAGGTCATCATGAAAGGCTCATCACCAATCCATTTACTCAAGCGCTTGAGGCGTCCTCCTGTATCTGTAGCTTCTCCTGTATCTACTAAATGGATCTTCCAGTCTTCATGGGTTCCATTATGAACATCAACTCGACCATTATCTAAGGAAATTGTAAAATCTTTACGAAGGTAGTAGTAATTCAAAAAGAAATTTTTGATAAATTCGCCTTTATATCCTAGGGCTACTATAAATTCTTTAAAGCCTGCTGCTGCATAAATATTCATGATATGCCAAAGCATTGGCTGACCGCCAATTTCAACCATTGGCTTAGGCTTGACTGTTGTCTCTTCGGATAATCGTGTTCCTAATCCACCTGCCAAAATAACAACTTTCATAATGCTTTTCTGTTATTCCAAGATAAAATTTCGCAGAAGATAACCCTAAGACTCATTCGTCCACTTGAGCGGCAGGTAAATGTTACCTGGTCTATAATCAATATGAGATAGGCTTGTAGCAACTCTAGGAATTTGAAAAATTAGAACCTCTTGAAGAAAGTCTAACCATTTCCAAGATTCATTTCCCACCCAAATGTCTAGTGTATAACTGCCTGGCATCAGAATATTAGGATTCACAAGGCAAGTGACCTCTGCTTCTGCTCCATAATCCACCTTTACCAATAATTGATCATCTGTACTGTGAGAAACAAAAACAAAGTTTCCTTTCAAGTCCTTAATAGTTACGGCTATATTTAAAGATTCAGAACTTTGATTTCCTCGAACTAATAACCTAATTTTAAAAGGTTCGTTCCATTTGACAAAACCTATTTCTTGATCGTTGGTATTTAATATGAAAGCTGCTGCTATTAGTGGATAACCACTAAATTCATGACCATAAAGCTGCGGATAATTTCGCTTAAACTCTAAAAGGTCAAATTGAGATCTTTTTTCCACAGATGCATATTTGCTGACATAGCTACTAATAACTGCTTCAGTCGATCCTTCTTTTTTGATCTCACCTTGTTCTAAAAGAATGGCCTTATTGCATAACTGTTCTATCGCCGCCATACTATGACTAACAAATAAAACAGTTCGTTCGCCTTTTGTAGAAAATTCACCCATTTTTCCTAAACATTTTCTTTGAAATTCTACATCTCCTACTGCCAAGACTTCATCAACTACTAAAATTTCAGGTTCAAGATGTGCTGCTACCGCAAAAGCAAGGCGTACATACATTCCTGATGAGTATCTTTTTACAGGGGTATCTAAAAATCTTTCTACCTCTGCAAAAGCAACTATTTCATCAAATTTTCGATATATTTCTTCTCTACTCATACCTAAAATAGCACCATTCAAAAATATATTTTCTCGACCTGTTAGCTCAGGATGAAAACCTGTACCTACTTCTAATAAACTAGCTATTCTACCTTTGATAGAAATACGACCAGTTGTTGGTTCAGTAATACGACTTAAGAGTTTTAGTAAAGTAGACTTACCGGCACCGTTTCGTCCAATAATCCCAACACGATCGCCTTTATAAATTTCAAACGAAATATTTTTTAAAGCCCAAAAGTCTTCTATTTTAGAATTATTTTCTATATCATGAAACTCTGTTTTTACTGTCGATGCAAGTCCTCTCAATTTGCTTGATATAGACTCCCTAAGAGTTTTATAAGAAGC
>NZ_MJGC01000129.1 GCF_001746915.1 Desertifilum tharense IPPAS B-1220 | reverse complement strand
CGTTGCTCTAAAATCTTCTCATCCGCCGTCCAACGATACATCCAATCAACAAACTTCCTATATAACCCCGCCTGCGTTTCCGGTAAACCTCCTCCTGTCTGCCAAATTCGACACAACTTCCCCAACCCCTAACTCCTAACTCCCAATTCCCCTCTTTACTTATTCCTCAATAATTTCCTCCTCCTCTTCACCCGTGGCGATGTTTCCACCGCTAACGGCAACGAGGTCAATTTGCTGGCGATAGTAGTCTACGCTTTTCACTTGTACGTCTACGCGATCGCCTAAACGATATTGGTTGCGATTTTTCCGCCCCACTAACATCTGTTGGCGAGAACGGTATTCGTACCAGTCGTCTTTAAGGGAACTGACGTGAACGAGTCCTTCGACTAGGGTATCTTCGAGTTCTACAAAGAAGCCGTAAGATTGCACGCCGGTAATAACGCCACTAAAGATTTCTCCGGTGTGCGCTTTCATGAATTCGGCTTTTTGCAAGCCTTCCAAGTCGCTTTGTGCTTCTTGGGCAACGCGTTCTTGTTCGCTGAGGTGGGCGACAATTTCGCTAAAGATATCCTGAAAATCGTTTTGAATATCGGCTGGCAAAACGTTCCAGTTGACTTTGCCCAAGGCGCTGCTATGGCGCAGGTTGACGCTTTCTTTGGCTCGACTGGTACGGCGATCGCGTCCTTGCTCTAACACGGCATGAATGACGCGATGCACCAGCAAATCGGCGTAGCGGCGCATGGGAGAGGTGAAGTGCGTATAGCCTTGTTCGATGGCTAACCCGAAGTGACCTTTGGGGGTGGTGCTGTAAAAGGCGGGTTTTAGGGTAGACAGCAACAGATAGGTCAGCACTTTTTGCGAGGGGGACTGGGCAAATTGCTGGGTAAATTTATAGTAATCTTGGGGGGCGATCGATTCCTCGTCTTCTAGGAATAGCTCGATCTCCAAGTTACTCGCCAGTTTCATCAACTCTTGTACGTCATCGAGATGCGGGGTGGGATGCACGCGATAAATCATCGGGACTCCCAATTGGTGGAAGTGATTGGCGATAATTTGATTCGCTAAAATCATGAATTCGATAATTAGCGATCGCGCGGGTAACAAGGATGAAACCACTAAGGCCCCAATTGCCCCCTCATCATCATAGTGAAACTTAGTATCGGGGAGATTTAACTCAAAGGCCCCGCGTCCTAAGCGATGCTGGGCGATGTTTTTCGACAGCGTTGCCAGTTGACCGATCGTTTCTTGCAGGTTGCTGGCAATACCTTCCGGCGTTTCTCCTTTAAGAATGGTCTCGACTTGCGAATAGCTCACCAACCGATCGACGCGAACCAAAGTTGGGGTAATTTCATATTCTTGGACTTGTCCTTCCTCGTCTAGCGTCAACAAGACGGATAAGGCTTTGCGGTCTTTTTCCGGGGCTAAACAGCAAATCTGAGCAACGGTTTCCGGGATTAACGGTAGCACTTTTTCGCCAAGGTAAACGCTGGTTCCCCGTTTTTCAGCTTCTAGATCGACGGGCGTTCCCGGTAAGATCAGATCGCTAATATCGGCAATGTGTATCCCCAACCGCCAGCGATTTTCAGCGATTTTCTCTAAGGTAATCGCATCATCTAAAGTATCGGCGCGAATCTCGTCCCCATCGGGCTTGATCGTCAAGGTGAGGAGTTCGCGCAAATCTAGGCGATTTTCGCTATCATCGGCCACTTCCTCATACTCTGCGGAGGCGGCTTGGACGCTATCGGGAAAGGTTTTGGGCAAGTCGTGCTTGCAGCGGACAATTTCTGTATCGGCGGCGGCTTCTGCATCGCTACCCAAAATTTGGGTAACTTTACCAACCGGGGGATGCTGACCGAGAGGATAGCGTAGAATTTCGACGTGAACCAAGTGATCGATCGCGTCAGCGAGATTTTGGCCGTTGGCTCTTAAGTCGAGTTCAAATAGGAGACGATCGTCTAGGGGAACGGCTCTATAAAGGCTTTCGGCTTCTTTAATTCGGGCTAAAACCGAGGTAATGGAGCGATCGAGAATGACGTAAACTTCGCCTTCAGGAGAACGTCGGCGCGATCCTTCTTTGAGAATTTTGACTAAAACGCGATCGCCATTCCAAGCCGTTGATAAATTACTTTCGCGAATATAGATATCTTCGGCATCCTCGTCATCTTGAATGGCGAAGCAAAATCCTTTACTCGAACAGCGCAGTTTTCCTTCTACCACCCCTTCATCCATGACTCGGCGATACCGACCTCGTTCTTTGACTAAGATGCCAATTTTTTCCAACGCATCCAGGGCAATTTGGAGTTGTCGCAGACTTCCGTCGTCTGTGGCACCGAGTTTCTTTTCTAAGACTTTTGGGGCTACCAATTTTTCATCCACAAAATTGGATAGCAGTGATGCGATCGAAAAGTTCATGTAGCGATGATTCCTCGTTGTCTCTATGCGGTTCTCAGTTGACTTTACCCCTCGAATCGCCCGAAATCGGTCAGCGTAAGCAGCGATGCAACGCGCTTCATACATCCGACCTGCCATCCGTGTCCGTCAGTTGCTTGGCAGTTAGACTCTTGAGAACTGGAGGCTTTTTCCCGACCGAAGGGTAGTGTTTTGTGGCGCACCGATTTCTCTGATTTTTCCGAGCATAGCTCAGTACAGCTAGGAGCGAATCGATCCACTAAAGGAAGGTGGTGAGGTTGCGTTTGTACTCTATTGCACTTTGCGTTCCCAAAGAGAGGCAATTTTAAGAGTACATTCGCTGTAGAATTCACCGTCGCAAGCTGTTTTGCCAACAGCTAACACGCTTCAGTTGGGAAGATTTAGGGCGGTGAATCAAGCGACATTGAAGATGCCGCACCGATCCCTGAATGCCTTAAGCTGTCACCCACCAGTCGATCGCGGTGGCTTTCAGCTTTCATACACTCTATCAGGCTTTTTTATTTTCTAGGCAATTATGCTGTATTGTTACTACTGAGTAGGAGTAAGTTGCAGCATAAGTTTTGCCCAAGAGCGGATTTTCAACCTTAGCCCTGAACAATTGTACCATTTTTGGGAATACTGCTACGCACCCAACCCAGTACCGAGATTTGGCAACCCCTCTAGTGTCTTTGTCCCGTAACAATATAAGCAACCCGCTGACCAATATTGGTGGCATGATCGGCCATCCGTTCGAGGTGGCGAATGACCAAAACCAGCAGCAAAATGGGTTCAACAACGCCTTGAATATTGCTCTGATTGGCTAGCAGATTGTAGAGCGTTTCGTAATCCTCATCAACGGCATCGTCTTTGACTTTCACCTCCAACCCGGTTTCGGCATCGAGATCCGATAGGGCAACTAAACTCATCGCTAACATCGCCTGACAGCGATCGGACATCTGCTGAACTTGTCCCATACAAGGATGAGGAGGATAGGCAAATAAGCGATGGGCAATTTCGCCCAGGTCTTTGGCATAATCGCCAATACGTTCGAGGTCGCGAATCAGTTGCATCAGGGCGCTAATTAAGCGCAAATCCTGAGTCACTGGCGCTTGGAGGGCCATTGTACTAACGCAGTCTAATTCGATTTGCCGATAGAACTGGTCGATTTGCTTATCTTGTAGGGCAATTTGTTTGGCAGCTTCTAAATCTCTTTCAAAAAGCGCTTGACGCGCTAGCCAAAAGGATTTTTCAACCAAAGCCCCCATACGCAATACGTCGCGCTGCAAGCTTCGCAACTGTCGCTCGAAATGAGCGCGGGTCACTCTTGAACTGGGCTGGGGAACATCCACTAAACCCTAACTCCAAACTAGCTGGATCTATTTTAGTCACTGAAATGGGCGGCTCAACCGAAGCGAGTAAAAGCTGATTGACTGACAAAACTTCTGAAAATCCCATCTTGTTGTAGAAATCCAACACAACCCTGGCTGCTGTTGAGTTTCGGATCTCAACCCAACCTACGCGACTCTCGTTTTGTTCGTCAACCCGGAGCCGAAGACTGGCGGAATCAACAAAGATGCCTGTCCTTTAGAGGGTTCCTTCACCGGGGCAGTGTTAAACTCTGTAACAAAGTGATTCCAGAAATGAACGATTTGACGGACATTGGTGAACAAATCATATTAATCGATTAGGAGTTTTTCAATCATGTCTTTATCTGATACGCAGGTCTTTATTGCTCTGGTTGTTGCTCTGATTCCTGGCGTGATGGCGTTCCGTCTGGCAACTGAACTCTACAAGTAGAGCCAACGCGCTCTATTGGGCGAACCTTCGCCCAAGCTTGGGGGTTAATTTCCACAAAACGCTAAAAAATTCCCAGTTTAGGTGCAACTGTGGCTGGAAAATCAAAAAGGCTCGCTAATTTGAGCCAAAAGCTTCTTTCCACGCAAAACTGTGTGTTTTAATGAGAAGCCAGTGTCCAGTTCAGTTGCACTTTTTTTTGCGAGTCATTATTCCATGCACGCAACTCAACCTAAATCGGTTAGCCCGCTGAAACGCCCTGCTGTTTCCCCCGTAGCGCGTCGGCGCATTTCCCGCAGTGCTGCACCCGCCCCTCGTCCGGTTTCGCCCCAAATTCTAGGTTGGGAAATTGGGATTAAGCTGTCGGTTTATTCTATTTTGAGTTTGGCTGCAATTTCTGGTTTAGTCCGCCTTGTGCCTTACCACCAAACCGTGCAAGCGCGGTTAGAGGAGGTTGAGCAAGAGGTCCAACGGGTAGAAACGCGAGTTAACCGCTTGCACTCTGAGTTTAATAGTTCTTTTGACCCGAACCAGGCTAAACGCCTGATGCAGGAACAAGGGCACCGGATCGATCCGCGACAGCGCCCGGTGATTTGGATTGAAGGGAAAAGTGCCAATGTCGAACAGCCCGCAGTTCCCTATGTTTCTGCTTACGGGAAAAATCAGAGTCGTTAACGACAAGTTAACAGGCTTGGTACAGTTCGTTTAACCAGGTTTTGACTCGGAGGTGCTGGCGCTGATCGGCCGGCGAGCAAAGCGAAGCCAATGAGGAGAATTGCTTTAAGGCTCGTTGATAATCAGCGACGGCACAGTTCCAATCTCCCATCCGATGATAGGTGCGACCGCGTTCGGCGTAAATGTGGCCGGTGAGGCGGCCGAGGCGCAGGGCAAAATCAAGATCGTCTAGGGAACGCTCGTATTGTCCTAGGTTGCGGTAAGTGATGCCTCGGTTAATCCAGGCGCGGATATTGAAGGGGTTGAGGTCAATGGCGCGATCGTAGTCTGCGAGGGCTTCTTGTAAGTGACCGATGGAAACTGAGTAGTTGGCGCGGTTATTGTAGGCTTCGGTAAGCTGAGGGTCAAGGGCGATCGCTCGATTGTAATCGGCCTGAGCTTTTTGAGGTTGACCGCTATAGAAGTAGACTAGGCCGCGATTATTATAGTATTTGGCCGTCGCGGGACTTTGGTCGATCAGTTGCGACAGGAGAGCTAGCGCTTCTGAATAATGACCTTTTTGGGCTTTGAGGGAGGCTTGACGCTGCAATTGAGCCTCGCTGACTGGCGTGCGGCAAGCTTTGGAGGTTGAGGAGTACCGATACTTCTGACCCTGGTAATGCGCTCTGACGGCTTTACCCGACTTGAGGGCTACGAAGATTCTAGGATACCGCGAGTGATGAATTTGACGTTGAACAGAGGAGCTAACATTCATATCAGCCTTAGCGTTTTCTACGGCTTGTACTGTTAATGTAGGCTTAATCCACCCAATGGCGGGCGATGCCTGTGGCAGTTCTTGAGCTGGCTGATGGGTCTTACCCCTCAGTGACTCACTGAGAAAAGCTACAAGGGATGGGTTCCGTATTCCAGAAAAGCGAGGGAATGATTCTCATCACGAGGATGTTACTGAGCCAACACAACACTCAAAGCTTAAAACGCTAAACGGTTTTCGGGTTCCTTCTGCGGTAAGATCCAACGTAGATCGGTCAAGTATTTGCCCTTTTGAAGCAATCGCTTATTGTTTTTATGACCACTGCATTTGTATATCCCAATGCTTCAGATGTTTCTGCGGATGACTATTTGGTGGTAGGTTTAGCCACCTGCTTTTTGAGAGAGGAAGGCGAGGTTCGCGAAGTTCAAGTGATTGAACCGATTCCGTCTGCTGCGCTGGAAGCATTAGTGAAAGGGATTCCCACGTCCTATTCAATGGCTTGTGGGACAACGCTGGGGTCTGTGGTTGCGGGAGAGAAGATCTATAAACCGCAGGAATTTCCTGAAACGGCGCAATTTTGTGAAGATTTTGTGCAAAGAGCGATCGCCGCAGTCCGCACTTATCAAAGTCGTCCTTCTGCCCAAGAATTGATTCCCCAAGGCACGATCAAACAAGATTTTAACTTCTCAACCGAACGCAAGCGCGTCTTAAATGCGCTGAATGTCGTTCAGACTGAGGATAATGTCAAACAGCACGAATACACGCACAAGGTCTTATAAGGTATGTTGAAACTGTATGGCGGCCCTGGAACGCGAGGGACGATTGTTCAATGGTATCTCGAAGAATTAGGCGTTCCCTACGAGTCAGTTGCCGTCAATTTAAGGGCTGGAGAACAGCAGCAGCCGGAGTTTTTAGCGATTAACCCGATGGGGAAGGTTCCCGCGATCGCTGATGGCGATTTTAAGCTGTGGGAGTCGGGTGCAATTTTGCTCTACCTCGCCGAAAAGCACGGTGACTTACCGGAAGATTTAGAAACGCGATCGCAGGTTCTCCAGTGGGTGATGTTTGCTAACGCCACATTAGGGCCGGCTATTGTCGGGGAAGCCAGTCGCGATCGCGCCATGACTCAACTGTTCGGCCCCCTCAACCAAATGTTGGAGCAACAGCCCTTTCTTTTAGGCGATCGCTTCAGCGTCGCTGATGTCGCCCTAGGAGCCTTACTCGCCTTCTTCCCAATTATGCTGAAAATCGACTACAGCGACTATCCAGCCATCGGTAATTATGTGAAGCGCCTCTCAGAAAGACCCGCCTTTGCCAACACCGTCGGGAAGCGCTGAGAAGAGGGTGGGGAGAAGAAGGGAATTGGGAGTTAGGAGTTGGGGGTTGGGGAGGAAGGGAATTGGGAGTTGGGGGTTGGGGAAGAAGGGAATTGGGACTTTGGTTTTTTCTTGAATTTTGCTAATTTCTAAATCAATTTAAGTGACTTAAAAGCAGC
>NZ_MJGC01000128.1 GCF_001746915.1 Desertifilum tharense IPPAS B-1220 | reverse complement strand
GAAGAAGGGAGTTGGGAGTTAGGAGTTGGGGGTTGGGGAAGAAGGGAATTGGGAGTTGGGAGTTGGGAGTTGGGGAAGAAGAGGATGGGGGGATGGGGAGATGGGAGGATGGGGGGAAGAAGGGGAATTGAAGTTAATACTGACTTATTCCCCACTCAGCACTCTTTCCCTCACTCAGCACACCGCTACGCGGAAGCAAGCTACAGCACTTTCCACTCAGCACTCCCTTCCCCACTCGGAACTCGGAACTCGGAACTTTGCACTCTTTCCCCCACTCAGCACTCAGCACTTTACACTCAGCACTAAGGGGCGACTCGCCAGAGTTTGATGGTATTGTCGAAGCTACCGCTGGCGATGGTGCGTCCGTCGGGACTGATGGCGACGGCGACGGTGTAGTTTTTGTGTTCGGTAAAGCTGTGGAGGAGTTCTCCGGTGGTGAGGTTCCAGATTTTGATGCTACAGTCGTCGCTGCTGCTGACGAGGACTTGTCCGTTGTTGCTGATGGTGACGGCGGTGACGGGGGCGGTATGATCGCTTAGGGTTTGGATGAGTTCTCCGGTGTTGAGATTCCAGAGTTTGATGGTTTTGTCGTTTCCGCCGCTAGCGAGAATTTGACTATCGGGACTGATGGTGACGGAACGAACGCGATCGCCATGACCTGTTAGGGTAAACAGGAGTTCTTTTTCTCGCAGGTTCCAGAGTTTAATGGTTTTATCGTTACTCGCACCGGCGATGGTTTGACCATCGGGACTGATAGCGATCGCTCTCACGCCTCCAGCATACCCGGCGAGGGTGCTAATCAGTTCTCCGGTTTGCCATTTCCAGAGTTTAATGGTTTTATCGTTACTCCCCCCTGCAATAGTTTGGCTATCGGGACTAAAAGCGATTCCCCAGACTTCACCCGCATAACCTGCTAAGGTACTGAGAAGTTGTCCTGTTGACAGATTCCAGAGTTTAATGGTTTTATCGCTACTCCCACTGGCTAGGGTTTCGCCATCGGGACTAATGGCAATAGATAGCACGGCCCCTTCATGGCCTGATAGGGTTTGTTGTAACTTCCCGGTGGCTAAGTCCCAAAGTTTAATGGTTTTGTCGTTATTTCCTGCGGCAATAATCTGATTATCGGGGCTAATGGCGATCGCTCTAAAGGCGTCACTGGCTTCCCCGGTATAAATATTGGTAAATAGCTTGTAACTTTGAAGCTGAAAGGCTTGTACGGCTTCTATGGCTTTGGGTGCGGCGCTGCGTTGCAATAACAGATAAGCAATGCGCTGAATTTGCGATGAGGGGTCTTCTAGAGCCGAGACTAATAAATCTAACCCATCGGAGCCAATTTGAGTCTGAGCTAATTCAAGTTCGTGGGTTCTCTCGGCGAGTTGCTGCTGGGTTTGGCGCAGTTGGGTTTGAATTTGACTCAGGCGTTCTTTTCCCGGAAACACGTCAGCCAGCAGGGTTTGAAAGCTTTCTGGGGTAATTTGCTCAACTTGAGAAAAGACTTGCACAATTTGGGATTCTAAGCGCGATCGCTCTCTGGTGGCTTCCTCTAATTGCGCTTGCATTTCACCCATTTTCCCCTGAATTTGCACGCGCATGGCAATTTCTTTAGCTCTCGCCCAGACATTTCTCGCCCATGCTAATCTAATTCTTTCTTGGCGTTCTAGGGCGTCTAAAACTTGCTTGGGTAAAGGGTCTGGTGTTAAATCCCAACCGCAGGTTTTGCAGAGCTTAGGGACATCTTCATGATATTCCGTTTGACAAACAGGGCATTGAATCACGGTGACTTTAACCTAGATTTGAGCGATCGCGCTGGCTAACGCTTGATATTCCTCTGGGGTATTGTAAATTTGGGCCGAGACTCGGAGCAATCGTTTGGGAAAAGCCGGGAAAGGCATAATCGGAACTTCAATGCCATATTGCTCAAATAGGGTATTCCGTAATGGCTTCTCTTCGCCATCCGGTAAAGGCACGCAAGCCATCGAACCAATCATTTCATTGGGACAGGGCAAATCAACATTCAACGCCTCACACAGCCACTGACGCGCCGCTAAAACGAGGTTGTGGTTGCGCTGCATTAATTCTGGCCACCCTCCCGGAAGCAAGGAACCCATAAACTCGATAACTTCAGGAAGACATAAATACGCCGTCGGATCGTCAGTCCCCATCCAGTCAAATTCGAGGTGAAAGCGACTCTTATCTTGACGAGTGGCGTTAGCACCGTGACTGATGGTGAGAGGGCGAACTTGGTTTTGACGATCGGGATGCACGTACAAAAAAGCCGCTCCTTTGGGCGCACACAGCCATTTATGACAGTTCCCGGTGTAATAGGTGGCACCCAGTTCGCGCAGATTTAGCGGCACCTGTCCGGGCGCGTGAGCGCCATCAATCAAGACTTGGATACCAAAAGAGGTTAACTGGGCAATGAGGGGCTTAATGGGGAAAATTAGCCCGGTTTGACTGGTGATGTGATCGAGCAAGACGAGTTTGGTTTTAGAGGAGACTCGCGCTAGAACCGCTTCAACAATTTGCTGGTGGGAGTCGAGGGGAAAGGGAACTGAGGCGATCGCAATTTTTGCCCCCGTGCGCTGGCTAATGTAGTTTAAGGCGTTGCGACAGGCGTTATATTCTTGGTCTGTGGTGAGGAGTTCGTCTTCTGGGCTAAAGGAGAGCGATCGCAAAACCGCATTTACCCCCGTTGTAGCGTTCGGGACAAAAGCCAGGTGACTCGGATCGGCCCCCACAAAGTCCGCTAAGGCGCGTCTAGCGCGATCTAGCAGCGGTTCGAGTTCCCGTTCCATAAATCGCACGGGTTCGCGTTCTAATTGCGATCGCAGCCGCTGCTGCAACTCTAAAATCGGAATAGGACAAGCCCCAAAAGCCCCATGATTGAGATAGGCTATTTGCGGATCGAGCAACCACAAATCCCTGGGGTTCTGGCTAGGGTCAGTTTCGGGCAGACCAATACTAAGAGAACTGGACATCAGAATTAAGCAAGTCATTCTCCGCTACTATACTCGCCCCCCTAGAGTTAGAACAGTCCATTGTTAGAGTAATTCCGCTGACGGGGGAAGAAGGGGGTTGGGAATTGGGAGTTAGGATTTGGGGAAGAAGGATGGGGGATGGGGGGAAGAAGGATGGGGGGAAGAAGAGATAGGAAAATTTGATAAATATCAACTCAGCACCGCTTCGCGGAAGCAAGCTACGGAACTCGGAACTCACTCAGCACTCTGCTAGGCTTGACAACTCCCCTGCCTGAAGGCGAGGGGATTCTTGGTTCATCGGGATAACTCATGCTACTTGCCCTCCCCAAAATTCACCGCGATGTGCCCCACCGCTGTATCTCCACGCTGCAACACAACTTGCGCTGCTGCTATATCTCGATTCGTTTCATAGCCACACTCAGAACACTTGTGGACGCGCTCAGATAGGAGTTTCTTTCCGGTATGCGTTTGGCATCTAGGACAAGTCTGGCTAGTGCCATTAGCATTTACCTTGGCGAAGTATACACCTCGCTTAAAGCACACATGACCTAGAATGCTCAAGAACTGCCCAAACCCAGCATCCAGCGTATGCTTGCATAGCATTCCGGCTGACATCGCTTTCAGGTTTAACTCTTCAGCAAATATCATTCCTGCGGTGTCGCATAACTGATGAGCTATCTTAAAGTGAAAGTCCTTACGTGAGTTTGAGATGTATTCGTGGTGCCTGGCAATTCGATGGCTGAGTTGACGGAACTTTCTTGACCCTTTCTTCTTACTTGAGAGTTGACGTTGCAGCGATTTCAGCTTGCATTGTCCATCCATAAAGAAGCGAGGTCTATCCATCAGTTGACCATCGGATGTTGCCAAAAAGTGTTCTAGACCTAAATCAATCCCTATGCCATGTCCTGATGGTGAAACTTGAGGGACATCTACATCCATTGCCACCGAAAGCATCGCGTAGTAACCCGATGCCCGTTTGACGATGCGGATTTGCTTGACTTCAAACCCTTCAGGGATGAGACGCGATAAACGCATCTTCACCCAACCGAGTTTAGGAAGATTGACTTCCCAATTTCCCTTAAACTTCCTGACGGTTTCTAAATTCAACTGCGGAAATACAAAGGAACGCATCCGTTTCTTGAATCTCGGAAACCCGTGCCCTCGTTCCCACATGGCGACAAATGCGGCTTCAAGTTGTCGCAGAACTTGTTGCAGGACGTGTGTATGAGGTTCTTTGAGTTCAGGGATTGTCTTTTTTGCCTCAGCCAAGGATTTGCACTGAGTATAAAAGGTCGGTCTAGGCGTATCAACCGGAATAATATATTCCTGTTTGATACTGCATGAATTGAGATGGCACTTACGAGAATTAGCCCAGTCCTTCCGTTCTTGCAACGCATAGTTATAGACCTTGCGGCAAATCTCTAGCCATCGGTCGAAGGTTTGGCGTTGGGCGTCGGTGGGAATGATTTTGTACTCGTAGGTGAGATTCAACATACAAGCATTCTACTCATTGTCTGAATAAATGTATATACGTTAATTCAAAATCCTCACTGAAGACATCCGATCCAAAAGTCCCCCTAGAAGCGATGCCCTGAGCGTATCGAAGGGGGGGAGGCTTGTACCCAAATTTTTGGTCAAGCAAGCTACAGCACTTTCGACTCAGCACCCCTTATACCTGCTCGGTACTCGGTACTCACTCAGCACTCAGCACTTTACACTCAGCACTTCAGAAAACTCCCCAGGCCGGACTCGAACCAGCGACCAATCGGTTAACAGCCGACCGCTCTACCACTGAGCTACTGAGGAATGCAGTGGGCCAACTCTCAAAGCGTTTAACTTTGGGACTCCCCAGGCCGGATTCGAACCAGCGACCAATCGGTTAACAGCCGACCGCTCTACCACTGAGCTACTGAGGAACGCGATTACTAATCGTAGCGAAAAAGGTTGGAAAATGCAACCCCCCGAACAGGTTTTTTTGAGATTTCAAGGATCTAAGCCCAATCTCATCTGGGCTAAACGCTGTTGGGCTAAGGGGTCTAAGGATTTTGCTAAAAAGCGACCGGAGGATTTTTTGACGGATTTTTGTCGCCGTTTCACGCTTTGGCTCATGGCTTCTACTTCGTTAACCAGGCGCAAAGCGGATATCCATTCTGCACCATATCCCACGACCGTCATTTGTTGGGCGCGATCGGAGGTGGCAACGACTAGGCGCTGGTGAAATTTACGAATATCGTTGCGAAATTTAGCGCAGGTGATTTCGATAAATGAATCGGCGGTTTGCCCAAAGCTGGTGTAATGCACCGAGAGGTTTTCTGTGACGACCTCGCTTTTGCTCGGTGTATTTTGGTAATAGGCATCAAAAACAATCTGAGTAATAAAGCCGTTATAAGAACTGTAGTTGGTCAGCGACTCAATCAGGTGCCATCGGGCTGGTTCCAATCCATCGCGATCGCGGATCAGTTTTAGGGCGTTCCAGGCTCCAATGACGTTATAGCCGTCTACAAGCAAGACGGTAGAGAGAGAGGCGCGTGACATTGCTTTGCACTAAGGATTGTTGAGATTTTCTACAGAATTACCATTATGATGGCATGACTTATTGAATTCTGTTAACTAATTACTCAGAATTTCTTGGGCGCTTTACAATCCTCAGCAAACGCGCTTCATAATTTTGGAGAGAGGGAGAGCGATCGCCAAACCGAGCGAAGCCTTGAGAGGGTTGGGTTTTGAAGCTCAACTAACCGTTGAATCGAATAAGTATAAAAGCTTATGATTTCATCCTCTTTTAAAGCAGTTGAGTTTCCGTCATCCGGCGCTGCATTTTTTCGCGATCGCCTCGATCGACCACTTGACCATTTTCCAGCAGAAAAGCCCCATCGCAATAATCAAGTTCGTCCAAGCGGTGAGTCACCCACAGCGCGGTCAACCCGCGACTATTCACCAAACGGCGAACCTGAGACACCAGTTCTCGTTGCGAATCTGGATCGAGCAGGGCTGTGGGTTCATCTAATAGTAAAACTTCACAATGACGCGCGATCGCGCCCGCAATGGCAATGCGTTGTTTTTGCCCGCCACTGAGGGCATAAATCGGGCGTCGTTGCAAATCTAAAAGATTAACAGCACTCAACGCTTCTTCCACGCGCTGGCGAATTTGGGGGGTTGATAATTTTTCTTCAACCAAACCAAAAGCCACATCCGCCCCAACCGTGGGCATCACCAATTGATGATCGGGGTTTTGGAAGACAAAACCCACAGGTTTGAGAATTTCCCTTTCCCCAGACTGAGGGTGAAGCAAACCCGCTAGCACTCTCAGCAAGGTAGATTTGCCACTGCCATTCGTCCCCAAAAGCATCCAAAATTCCCCTTTAGGAACTTCTAGGGAGCAACTTTTAAGAACCTTGTCCCCCTTGGGCCAGCTAAAGCTCAAATTGCTGACGCGAATGGCAGGTGCGCTCATCTTAATTCTCTCGTTTGGGATTATTGGCTAATAGCGAAAAAACCAGGGGTTTTCCCGGAAGTGCTTCCCGTTTTCTCAGAGACCTGCACGGCAGAGATTTCGCTGCTGAGAATCGCTATCTTTTTCTCAGTTTGGCGATCGCACGTTAGCTCAACCAACTGAGAACTTCCAGACGTGAGGATATCAACAACTTTCTGATAGGTCGCCTTCGCGTCCTCCTCTGATTTACGCTCAACCGACACAGCCAAGGGATTATTCTTTAAGGTTACGTCAATTACAAACATGGTCGCCAATGAGTTTAAGCAGGTGTATCTTTTTGTATCTTAGACGCGAATGGGTCGAACCCTCGACTTACACTCAATCGTTAGAAGCTTTTCCAAGCAATCGATCGAGCGTTCAATGTCAATTTTGTTCGGATTCCCCTACCTCCACTATCCGGGATTCCGAGAAGAGATGCTATATTAGGTAAAGAAACGTAAACTTTACTCAGATTCAGTCTCATTTTCTGCTTAGTCAACGGCAGAATGAGAAGAGATCTAAAAGTAAAGCCGTAATTATAAAATTCTGGAGATTCGCTTTATGACCATAGCAGTCGGAAGCGCCCAGAGCCAAAGAGGATGGTTTGACGTTCTCGACGACTGGCTCAAGCGCGACAGATTCGTCTTCGTAGGCTGGTCAGGACTACTCCTGTTCCCCTGTGCCTACCTCGCCATTGGCGGCTGGTTGACTGGCACCACCTTCGTCACCAGTTGGTACACCCACGGGTTAGCCTCCTCCTACCTCGAAGGCGCGAACTTCCTAACCGTCGCCGTCAGCACCCCCGCAGATAGCATGGGACATTCCCTGCTGTTCCTGT
>NZ_MJGC01000127.1 GCF_001746915.1 Desertifilum tharense IPPAS B-1220 | reverse complement strand
AATAAAAGTAAAAAATAATTAAATAATTAATGCTTAAGCTCTGTTTTTACGCACAATAAATTTTAGCATAAATGACATTCGATCGCTTAGTTCCCTATCGAACGTTGATATCAATTACTGACCCTTGCTCTCTGTTGGTAAGGCACAAGGTTTTACAGGTTGATTTTAACGATCGCAGAGTGATAGAAGAGGGATATCGATCAATTCAATCGAATTCAATGACTTTACAAGTATTGGTTACAGGTGCCACTGGGCGCACAGGTTCTCTTGTTGTCCAAAAATTACAACAGCGTCCCGAACAGTTTAGCGTTCGGGGGTTTGCGCGTTCTGGCGATAAGATTGAACAAGTTTTTGGGAGTACAGACGGTTTTTATGTGGGGGATATCCGCGATCGCACTACCCTAGACGCAGCCCTATCCGGCTGTCAAGCCCTCGTCATCCTCACTAGCGCCGTACCGCAAATGAAAGGAATGCCACAACCCGGCCAGCGTCCTGAGTTTACCTTCGCGCCGGGAGAAATGCCAGAGGCGATTGATTACCAGGGACAAATTAATCAAATAGAGGCCGCCAAAGCCGCAGGGGTTCGTCATGTTGTCCTCGTCGGTTCTATGGGGGGAACCAACGAAAATCATCCCCTCAATAGCCTTGGCGATGGCAAGATTTTGATCTGGAAGCGCAAAGCCGAACAATATTTAATCGATTCTGGCATAGATTACACGATTATCCGGGCGGGCGGTTTATTAGACAAACCCGGCGGTCAGCGAGAACTATTGGTTGGCAAGGATGATAAACTACTGGCGAATCCTCCAGAGGGTATCCCCACCTCTATTCCCCGCGCCGATGTTGCTGAGGTGGTGGTTCAAGCCTTACTCGAACCCAACGCCCGCAATAAAGCCTTTGATGTGATTTCTAAACCCGAAGATGCACCAGGGGCAATCATTACCCAAGATTTTGCTAGCCTGTTTGCTCAAACCACCCCAGGATTATAAGCTGGCTAGCGCATCGCGAATTGAAGCAAGACTGATATGACCCTGTGGGGTGAAAGTCCTGGCTAGAATTCGACAAGACATATCGCTTCGCACATATTTACAAGGTTGGTTGGGTTCTCCCAGATGACTCACCACCAAGCGAGCGCCTGTAAAGTCTTGGTTCTGCGTATAATGGTTAAGGGTGACAACCGTCCTCAAACCCGCCCCCAGTGCAGCTTGCAAGCCATGATGCGAGTCTTCAATCACGATACAATCATTGGCGGTGAGTTGCATTTTCTCTAGAACATAGTGGTAAATATCGGGGGCTGGTTTTTTTGCGGGGACAATATCCCCAGCGGCGATAATTTCAAACCAGCTAGGATCGAGAGTGCGTTCTAGTAAGGCGAGAACATTGGGTAAGGCGCTAGTCGTGGCGATGGCTAGCCGAATTCCCTGTTCTCTGGCTTCCAGAATTAAGCGTTTTACCCCTATTCGCAGGGGAATGGCAGCTTGGGTGAGGAGTTCTTGGTAATGTTTGGTTTTCAAGGCGTGTAAGTCAGCCAGAAAGCCTTCCCAATTTCCTCCAGGGGGTTGAAAGTCGGGGTGGTATTGCTGGAGGTAATGATAAATGCGTTCTTTCCCTCCCGATACGGCTAACAGTTCGCCATAGCCAAATTCTGACCAAACCCAGTCAAAGCCTCGTTCTGCAAAGGCTTTGTTAAAAGCAACGCGATGGCCATCCCGTTCGGTATCGGCGAGGGTTCCATCTACATCAAAGATTAATGCTTGTAACTCGGTCATGCCTAGGCTGTGATTGGGGGCGTTTTAAACTGTACCAAAGCCGGTTAGGTTTCTTGTGGCGGTTGAAGCGGAAGTTCGGCGAGGGAGGGACAATAATATCCGGCGATGGTTTTGGCGATCGCATCTGGTCGAGCAATTCGATCGAGATTGCACAGTACAATGACGCTAATCCGATCGTCGATGAAGCGGGTGATATTACTGGCGAAACCGAGAATTGAACCATTATGACCCACCACGCGGCGATCGCCATAATTTAGGATAAACCAACCTAAGCCCAAGGCATATCTACGATCTTCCCATTCATTGCCCCGTACAGAAGGATAGGGCATCCACATTTGCTCTAAGGTTGCAGGCTGGAGTAAGGTTTGGTTATATAAGGCTTTTTCCCACTTCACCATATCCGCAACGCTGGAAAGTTGACCCCCGGCGGAGTAGGTTACAGACGGACTATAGTAAGGTTTGTTATGGAGTTGGTTGTTCCGCCACTGGTAGCCAGAGGCGCGATGGGGGACAATATGGGCAGGATTGTTCATCTGGGTTGCGTTCATCCCTAAAGGGGCAAAAATGCGATCGCGCAACACTTCCCCATAGGTTTTACCCATCACTTTCTCTAACATTAATCCCAGCAAGTAGTATCCTGTATTGTCATAGGCACTCTCTTGACCGGGTGGAAACTTCAGGGGTAAGTCTGAGACTAAGCCTAAAACTTCAGCTTTGGAGAGTTCTAAGCGCGTCAGTTCCCAATAATTGGGTGCATCGGTATAACTGGGAATGCCAGACTGATGTGTCAGAATATGTTTTAAGGTGACAGGCTGCCATGCTTCTGGCGGATCGTCGAGATAATCAATAATGCGATCGCTGAGTGAAATCATGCCTTCTTCAACTAACATCAGAGTTGCGATCGCGCTAAAAGTTTTCCCAATGGAAGCAATTTCGTAAACTGTATGTTCAGTGGCGCTAACGGCGTGTTCGACATTTGCTAAACCGTAGCCTTTGATTAAAACAGTTTCCCCTTCTTGGATCGCCGCAACCGAAAGACCAGGAATGTGATGTTGCGCCATGATAGTTTGGAGATAGTCGTCAATCACAATTCCTCCTATTCTTATGAACGCTTAAGCTAGAGATCGATTCCTACCGATATCTTCGCCAACGTACTTGTTAGATTTGGCTTTGAATGTAACCTAAACCATCATCAAATCTAAATAACAATCGACAATTATAACTATTTAACTCATCAATGATAGTGGGATTACTAAAATCTTTAGAATCAAGTTGAGAGCAACTTTCATATTGCTCCTGCATTAAAGCCAATTCCAAAACAAAGTTAGATTCAACATAGACATTCATATTACAAGTTTACACTAACATTTGATCTTCAATTCGCCCGCCTTGAATTGCCTTAAGTAATCCAGACTCTACCAGCCATTCTTGTCCGATATTTTGACTTACCTCATCTTCACCATCATTAATTAGGTGATTAAGCCAGGTTAGAACCACCAGAGAAAAAGCTTCTTGTGACTTAAGACTTGCTAACCCTCGAAAATAAGGCTTTAAAAAAGATTCTGGGTCAATATGATAGTTGGGTAGATTTGAATCTAATATTATTTCTGTAGCTACAGGGTTTTTCCAAAGATAAAAGGCATCCGGCAACGCCATTAAGAAAAAGCAAACTTTAGGCAAAGCCTCATGAATGCTAGATCTATTTCTTAAGAATTTCGCAGCCCATTCTGGAGAAGTTCCGCGTTGAATCTTAACTTCTACAAGGAGCTTTAATTCATTTTTCTTACTATAAACAGCTATATCAGCACTATATTTCATAGTAGTCTAGATTCTCCATTTTTACTTTTAATTAGAAAGGGCGTTAGCAAAGCTATCTATAGGAATCGCGATCGCTAAATTCAAAGTTTTATTCCTACGATTAGCTTCGCGATCGCACTTATATTCACTTCCGATTATTTTGGGATAAACTCATCAAGTTACAGAGTTTATACACCGCCCTTGCGCCTACATTTCCATCCCATTCTGCATTTCCCACCTCGCAGACATCAAAGCCAATAATTTGCCGCCCGCTATGCACAACTTCGCGGAATAAGCAATAGACTTGCTCTAACTCTAACCCCCCAGGAACCGGCGTTCCTGTACTGGGGCATAACTTCGGATCGAGTCCATCGACATCAAAGCTAATATAGACATTTTGGGGTAATTCTGAGACAATTTGCTTGCAGACTTCTAGCCAGGGAATTCCAGCATAGAGTTTCTGTTTCAGCATTGGATCGTAATAGGTAGAAACTCGTCCATTTGACTGCTGAATTAGCTTAACTTCATCATGGCAGAAATCGCGAATCCCCACTTGGACTAGTTTGCTAATTTGGGGTAGCTTCAAGGCATTAAACATAATGGAAGCGTGGGAAAACTCAAACCCCTCATAGGCATTTCTTAAATCGGCATGGGCATCAATGTGTAAAATGCCATAATCGGGATACTGTTCCGCTAAGGCTTGCATATAGCCTAATGGACTGCTGTGATCGCCGCCAATTATTGCCACTTGTTTTCCCTGACTCATTGCGGCTTTGGCTTGGGTGAATAGCCACTGATTCACCGCTTGGCATTCTTGGTTAATCTTATCCAGAATTTGGGTTAATTCGGGGCTATCTTCCACCGAGTTTCCCTGTTCCAAGCATTCAATAATCCGGGAAGCATCCTGTCTGAGGGATTCATTTTTCTCTAAGATATCCTGGGGAATTTCTGCCATAAAAATTCCCTGCTTCCAGCCATCCGGGTTATCGAAATCATAAATATCCAGTTGGCGAGACGCATCTAGAATAACGCGAGGGGCCTGGGCGGTTCCTGTACCATAGGAGACGGTAACTTCCCAAGGTATGCCAAATACGATAATTTGGGCAGAGTCGTAGTCAAAAGGCAATCCTAATAAGTTGCCGTTATCTACCCCGATATTATTAGGATCGAAGTTTTGGAGAATTTCTGCAAGAGTAGCCATTAAGCGCGTTCCGAATTCAGCAATGGGAAGGTCTTTTTTTAGTGTATCTCTTGGCTGAGGATGGAGAAGAGGGTGGGGGGATGGGGAGATGGGGGGATGGGGAGATGGGGAGATGGGGAGATAGGGAGATGGGGGGATGGGTTTTAACTCAGCACTTAGAGGAGGGGGAAAGGGTTTTGAGTCAGGTTGAAGGGAGTTGGGGTGGGTATCATCCCCAGAAGGATCGCTTAAGAGGTGAGATTTGGCAACGGTTGAAGCAAGAAGGGGTAGCGGTTGGCGATCCTGTCGATCGTATCCCGAATTTTGTTGGGGCGGGGGAGGCGGCTGTTAGACTGGCATCGTTAGACGTTTGGCAGCAAGCAAAGACGGTTAAATGCAATCCTGATTCGCCGCAAATTCCGGTACGCTTGAGAGCATTACAGGAAGGGAAACGCTTGTATATGGCGGTTCCGCGTTTGACGGATGCGCGTTGTTTTGTGGAGTTGACGGCGGAGGGTTTACAGGAAAAGCAAATTCCTTTAGAACAAGTTGCGATCGCACATCATGCCCTATCCTATGGCCGCCTGGTGAGTTTTGCCCAAATGCAACCGATAGATTTAGCTGTGGTTGGCTGCGTGGCGGTGGCGCGTAATGGGGGAAGAACCGGGAAGGGTGCAGGGTTTGCAGATTTAGAATTGGCGATGCTGCGAATGTTGGGTTTGGTGCAAGCGACTACGCCAATTGTGACAACTGTACACCCTTTGCAGATTGTGGCGGATGAGCGTTTGCCGATGTTACCCCATGACTGGCTGCTAAATTGGGTGGTGACGGCGCAAGATGCGATCGCAATTTCTCCAACTCGCCCCCAACCCACAGGCCTAGATTGGGATACAATTCGTCCAGAGCAGTATCAACGCATTCCCATTTTGCAACAACTCAGACGCGCTTCAATCTCTGGGTTTGGAAGTAAAGACTTTCCAGGTAATTAAGGCGGTAAAGCCAATATAACCAAATACAGCCACCCAGTCTAACCAGCGATTAGAATCCAAAAATAAGCGTTCATCCATTGTTTGAGTTCCTTTAAGATGAGGCGTTATTTGAGGATCTCATAAGTAAGGTACAGCGTGCAAAACTTTTACCTATCAGCGAGTCAGAGGTAACGATGCGGAAAGTGATTTTGTATATTGCATCCAGTCTTGATGGCTATATTGCCAGAACTTCCGGCGAGGTAGACTGGCTATTTACCGATGATGACTATGGATATAGTAAATTCTTCGCAACTATTGACACGGTATTGATGGGACGCCTCACCTACGAGCAAGTTTTAAGTTTTGGCGATTATCCTTATACTGGAACGCAAGGCTTTGTGTTTTCTAAAACACCTCAAAGCGATTCCTCAAATCTGGTAGAATTTATCAATCGCGATCCGGCGGCTTTTATTGGTGAACTTAAGCAGCAACCGGGTAAAAGCATTTGGCTGGTTGGGGATGCAGGGTTAATTCAATCTTGTTTTGAACAGATTGATGAATTTATTCTGTCGATTCACCCCATCATCTTAGGGGAAGGAATTCTGTTATTTCTTCCGCCTTTATCTCAAGCCGATTTAAAGCTTCAGCATTGCCAAACTTTTGACTCTGGCTTAGTTCAGTTAACCTATTCTCGCTAATGTGTTCTTCGGGAGTTAGGGTAGAACAATAGAAACTCAATATAATTATAGGATATGTTGGGTCGCGCATGGCTTGACCCAACCTACTAGCAATGAATTCAGAAAGGTAGGTTGGGTAGAACGATAGTGAAACCCAACATAATGCTACTTGTGAGTTGGAGTTTCAGTTGTTTTTTCAGAGAATTGAGTATCTAATCTTTGATGCGGTAAGGGAACGATAATATAACCTTCTGTGGGTTCGCCTAATACTAGGTTTTGGGTGGTTCCCCAATACCACCAGTAAGCGGCGACGTAAGCACAGATGAGGCTATCTAGCTTGTCTTCAATCGCTTTTAAGGCTATTCCCGTTTGGGGAATTTCGGGTAAACTTTCTACTGATAAAGCGGGTTCTAAGCTAGGGAGAACCTTTTGAATGTAATGACGTAGTTTAATCAATTCCGCACGACGTTCTGCAAGCTTCCCTTTTTTATATTTCAAAATCCGATTGAGGTTAAATAAGTTAATGGTTGCTGGGTGGGGAAAGACTTCGATTTGATAGCGTCCGGGGGGTGGATTTTCCAGTTTATAGGATGCTAAGGTAGGAGCATGGAGGAACCCGCGTGCTTCTAAACTTAAACCAAAACTCACCGTTTTTTGAGCAAAGGGACGGCTGAGATTTGCAGGATAACACCCGGCATGATAGCGTCCAAAATGTTGATGGGTGAGTTTATCTGCAAGGCGCATTCCTGTTAGATTTGCGATCCGAGTGGGTGCGTCTACAGCGATGATAAGTAGGTGGTCTTAATTAAGTGTAAAATAGAAAAAGTAGTTATCCAGGTGCGATCGCTTTATGCCAGCTCGCTTAAAAATTCGGCTAACTGAGCCGGAAGAGGAAGAACTCTCAAAGTTAACTTA
>NZ_MJGC01000126.1 GCF_001746915.1 Desertifilum tharense IPPAS B-1220 | reverse complement strand
TCTCCCCACCTCCCCATCCCCCCACCCTCTTCTCACTCAGCACTCAGCACTTTACACTCAGCACTCTTTTCCCCCATTCTCTACAAACGCCCACATATAAAAAGCGATCGCCAAATCATGCATCAGTTGGCGATCGCGGATGTAGGTGTAACGTCAAAACTAAATGAAAGGGAAGCAGAAATCAACGGTGTAGAGCTTGTAGAGATTTCGCAGACTTAGTTATAAGAAATGCGTTGGAACTCTTTGCGTTTTTCTCTGCGGGTCGCTTGCAAAACTTTAATATAGGAAATGGGGACAACAACGGGCCACAGTACGGTTGCTACTCCTAGCACAATTCGCGAGATAAAAATATCTTCTTCGTCTAGGTTGGGCTGGTCGCGTTTAAAGGCGTCATACCAGTTTTGAAAGAATGTTACGCCGAGTAGGAGATAAACAGACGCTAGACCAACTTGTAGTAAGCTCATCGCTTGACCATCCCTGTTGTTGATATTTATAACTTACGTCAGATGGCAGCGGCTCACAACAGAAAATATACAGAAAAGCAATTCCGATCCCCTAGAACTCTCCCCAAATACTCAGGGGAAATACCGAAAAAAAGGGGGCGGGAATCGCCAAAAAGTATTTTTACCGATCTAAAATTTAGGTTAAAATTGGTGGGCTAATTTGTCACCTTTCTATCCCTTGAGCGATCGCGCCCGACATCTACCCCCGACGACAACCGAACCCTATGCTTGGTTAGCTTCGAGTTTAGAAACCATTCACGAAGCAAACTGGTATCGCTCCGTACAGCCTTTAGACAGTCTTCCTGGTTGCATTGTCCACAGTCAAGGGCAAGCGTGGATTAACTTTGCGAGCAATGATTATTTGGGTTTAGCGGGCGATCCGCGTTTGATTGCAGCCGCGATCGCCGCAACTCGCACCTGGGGAACGGGTAGTACGGGTTCGCGCCTGTTAACTGGACATCGCCCGTTACACCGACAATTAGAAGAAGCGATCGCCCAACTCAAGCAAACCGAAGACGCCCTAGTTTTCAGTTCGGGCTATTTAGCCAACCTGGGCGCGATCGCGGCTGTCGTGGGGAAACGAGACTTAATTTTGAGCGATCGCTATAACCACTCCAGCCTCAAAAACGGGGCAATTCTCAGCGGCGCAACAATTCAAGAATATCAACACCTAGACTTAGCAGACCTAACCCGGCAACTGCAACAACACCGCCAGCACTATCGGCGCTGTCTGATCGTCACTGATAGCGTGTTTAGCATGGATGGGGATGTCTGCCCTCTCCCGCAACTGCTCGATCTGGCGACAGAATACAACAGTATGCTCCTGATCGATGAAGCCCACGCTACAGGCGTCTTTGGCGAAAGCGGGGCGGGTTGTGCAGAATATTTCAACTGTACGGGAAAGCCGATGATTCAGGTGGGAACCCTGAGTAAAGCCCTAGGGAGTTTGGGGGGATATGTTGCAGGTTCAGCCCCCTTAATCGACTTTTTACGCAACCGCGCCCCCAGTTGGATTTATACAACAGCCCTAACGCCCGCAGATACCGCAGCCGCCCTAGCCGCCGTGGAAATCTGCCGCCAAGAACCCCAACGCCGCCAGCAGCTTTGGCAAAATGTCGCGCAATTTAAGCACTTATTAGCCACCCAACTCCCCCAGGCGGTATTGCTTCCTTCCGACTCTCCAATTTTATGCTTGCAACTGGCAAACCCCGCCCAAGCCTTACAAGTTGGTCATTTGCTCAAGCAGGCGGGTATTTTTGCCCCTGCCATTCGCCCTCCGACTGTCACCACCAGCCGCATCCGTATTTCTTTAATGGCAACCCATACCTCCGAACAGTTGCAGCAACTTGTAGATGCGCTTCAATCTATGGAGATTTATAGCTAGCAACGCGGATCGTTAATTCAGCTTGTTGGGGGTTGCGCGTGAATACAAATGCGCCTTCCTGACGTTCATCGCTAGCCAGAAAGTCAATTTGTTGCTCGCCAGATTCTAGCAGGCTGCCATTAACGCGCAACTCTGCAATCACTTGCACGGCTTCTGCGGTTGTTCCACCGCTATTAATGACTGAAAAAGGAACGTAATATTGTCCCAAGTCGGTTCGGATCGAGGAACTGGTGTTGACGTTGAGAATGGGGGGGCTATCTTGTTGAGTGCGCCATTCATTGAGGGTTAGCCCTACTACGCCTAATAAAATTAGGGTTGCCACAATAAAGGTAATCCATTCTGGGAGCGATCGCGCCTGTTGGAAATCGGAGTTCATACCGCTAACCTCCCGGCGGCTCCGCCAATACTCGCGGGCAATCCTAAAATTAAGCTATATCTCAGCCATAGCGAGGCGGGAACGTTAGGACCGAGTTTGTGAAAAAATAACAGCATCAACAGGCTGACGCCTAGAGAGACTAAGTAAGCCATAATGGTTTCGCTCATTGGGCGTTGAAAGATTCCCCGCTGCTGTCGGCGTTTTGCCTGGTTTGTAAATCCTGCAACAAAGACGATGCTATAGGAAATTAACAAAGACGCCGCAATGAGGGCTAGCAGGGAAAGGGGTGTCGCCGCCGCTGCTAGCATTGGGACTTCATCAGTGGGGGCGATATTAAAAGCAATGACTAAAGCGCCGGTGAGGGTTGCCCCAATTTCTTCTAAGGTGGCGTTCAGGCGGGCGGGTTTGGGGTTTTCTGTGCTTTCAGTAGAGGCATAGCGATCGCCGCTTAAAAATGCTTTAGACAACCCCACCCCAATCGAAAAGGGGACGCTTTCTAAAACTAGTTTGCCCAAGGCTTCGTTTAGGGGCGTAAACAGGGTAATTTCCTGCAACAGAACTAATAGGCACGTCGCGCAAACTAACCCCAATGCCAAAGCCTCGACGCTTTCGGCAAAGTAGGCAAAAAATTGGTGCTGGCGAGTGCGGCGAAAACCTTCAGTGCGCGTTAGCCAGAACACGATCCCTAAAGTTAGACCTAAAATGATTAACATTTCCGCCGGAGTCAGGGTAGAACCAATCCACCACACTTCCATCGTATACACCAGGGGAATCCCGAATAAGAAACCACCGGAACATCCCCGTACTAAGTCATCTAACTCTTTTAACCAAGCATTGGCTTGTTGTTTGCGTTTCCTAGGCATCGAACTATAGCAAAGTGCTGAGTGCTGAGTGCTGAGTGCTAAGTGCTGTAGCTTGCACACCAAGTAGCGGTGTTAAAACGGAGTGAGTCTCATCTTTTGAGGAGTTTAGTCTGTCCTCACCTTACGGAGTACAGCGATCTTAGAAAAAGAATGCACACAACAGCCTTAACTGTTGTGCGCTTTAATACATTTGCCCTCAATTTAGAACGCGCGAATCACGCCTAAAAATCCGGCTAAAGCCGATAACCCGGCTGAAACGGTTGCCGTACCGAACAGCCACCAAGCAGCAGATGCAGCCGCCTTGCGGGTTTCTTCAACTTGGCGTTGGGCTTGTAGTTTCACCTCTTCTAGGCGACGTTGGGTTTCGAGTTGAATTCGTTCCGCCCGTTGCAGTACAGAAGTTCTCGCCATTTCAATGCGATCGACAATGCGGTTGGCATCGGCTTGGGAGATATCCTCGCGAGAACTGAGAACGGCGACTAGGGTATCGCGGTTAAAGTGGCTGAGGCGATCGCGCAGAGCATCAAACCCACTTTGCGGATCGTCAAACAGCTTGCGAACATCGCGCATAATCCCGTCGTAGTTCAATTCCGGTCGATCCAGAGAATTGAGATAGGTGCGGATGCGGACGAAAACATGGTCGATAGCGTCTTGAATTCGGTGTTGAATGGCCCGAATTTGATCGACGAACTGATCGCGCACGCTGAGAATTTGATCGACAAATTGGTTCGCTTCTTGCTCTGAGATATCTTGTCGCTGAGAGAGCAACGCCACCAGGGTAGCGCGATCGAACTGCTTGAGGCGATCGGTTAAACTCTCAATTCCTACCCGTGGATCGTGCATCAACAGGCTGAGATCGCGTTTGATCCCTCTGGGATTGAGTTCCTCTTTCTCGGTATTTGCCAGATACTGTTCGATGCTGGTTTGGAAATCGTACAACTGTCTTTGCGTCCGAGTCGCCAGACGGCGCGGCGTTCTGACTAGGGTGCGAATGCTTTGTTGCAGTTGGTCAATGGTGCGATTGACTTCTGCTTCTGTCAAGTCACCTCGTTGGGTGAGCAGTTTGACCAAGGTATCGCGATCCATTTGCGCTAGGCGGTTGCGAATGGCGATCGCGCCTGCTTGCGGGTTATTCACCAACAAGTTTAAGTCGCGTTGAATCCCTGTGGGGTTCAATTCCGATTTGCCCGTCGAACGGAGATAATCGGCGATCGCGCTCGTGGCATCATCGTACTGTTCTTTGGCCTTCGTCGTCAGAATTTGGGGAGCGTGAATCACGTTATCCCAAACCCCTTCTGCTTGGTCGAGAACTTGGTTAATTTCCGCTTCGCTTAAGTCTTGGCGTTGAGCCAGCAACTGCACCAGGGTATCGCGATCGAACTGAGATAAGCGTCCGCGCAGCAGATCTGCTCCCAACGCCGGATCTTGTAACAGCACCTTGAGATCGCGCTCAATTCCGGCCGGATCGAGTTCCGACTTCCCAGTGTGGCGTAAATAATCGGCAACTTTTTGTTGAGTCGTCGTCAGTTGCGCCTTCACCTGTTCGTCAAGTCGTTGTGATTCAAACAGAACGCGATCGCGAATTTCAATCAACTGAGTCAGAATTGCATCTTTTTCCTCAATCGAGAGATCCTCGCGGGAAGCCAACAGCGTCGCTAACGTCGCGCGGTCGTATTGAGCCAGCCGTCCTTGAAGCTGTTCGTAGTCGCTATCAGAATCTTCTAATAACGCTTGCACCGAGCGTTGATTGTCCTCTGGCGAGAGCAGTCGCAGCTTGGGGGTGTGGCGCAAGTAGGTTTCTAAGCGGATTCGCAACTCAGCCGCTTTTTCCTGTTCTTCCGCCGTCCGCACCGTATACAAGACGCTGCGGCGAATAGTTTCTAATTGGCTGGCGATCGCTTGAATTTGCGCTTGGGTAAACAAACCCTTCTGCGTCAGTAAGTCTACAAACTCTTGACGGCGAATCGGTTCGAGTTCTGAGCGAATGGCGCTGGGATCGGCTTGCGGATCGTAAAGCACCTCGCGAAATTCTTGTTCTAGGATGGCGGGTTTGAGTTGCCAGGGATAAGCATTGAGCAGGTAATTTTCAATATCGGTGCGGATCGTGTTGTAAGGAACAATATGCTGACCGCTAACTTCTACCGCGACTCGATCGGCTTGGTCAGTAACGCGATCGCGAGCTTGTTTAATTTGCTCTACAATCTTGGCAACATCGAGATCGGAAAAATCCGTCCGACCTAAAACCAAGCCCATCAGGGCATTTAAACCCATTTGTTGAGCTTGAGCCATCATCCCCATTTCTTCAGAGTCTTTAGACCCTTCCCCAGAACCATTAGAGCGCAGTTCGCCGATCAACTCGTCTAACTTGCTAGACACTTGATCCGAAACAATTTGGCCAGGTGCAGCAGACTTGAGATAGTCTACTAACTCCGCCATTGCATCCCGTTTGGGTGCTTGTTTCACCGTTTGGTTCCAAGCATCTTCGAGTTGATCGACCACTCGATCGATATCGCGCTTCGACAAATCGGTACGCGCGCTCACCAGATCGACAAAAGCCTGACGGTCAATTTTCTGTAAAGCTTCACCTTGAGCAATATCTTTAAGATCCACATCGCCGAGAATCTTATCAAACTCGGAGCGAATCTGCCGCAGATCTAACTCTGGCGGGCGGATCGCTTGGATGTAATCTTCAACTTGTTCGCGCAGTCCTTCTGGATCGATTGCGCCAGTAAGTTCGCGGCGAACAGCAGCGGCGGCGGCTTCTGCGGTTGCAACGACCTGGTTGCTCGCTGTTTTTGCGCCAATGGCGGCTGTGGCTGTGCCAAGCAGGGCCTGGACGCCAGAGGTGGCCGTATTAATTACAGAACCAATAAACGACCCAACCGTGGTGGAACTGACCCAAACTAATAGGGAAAAATAAGCTCCCCAAATCACGAGTCCGATAATTGCACCAATGGCTGGACTGGCAATCAGACTCAGTTTAACGGCTAAGTAACACGCGACAAATAAGGCGATGCTGACGCTGACTAGCGTACCTAAACCTAGCCAAAAGCCAACTTTGCCAAGCGTGTCATCTAAATCGGCATCGCTTTTATTGCTGTCTCTATCGCGATCGGAACTCCGCTTGTCTGGATCTCCGCCAGCTAAAGATAAAGCGGCACCTACTCCTAAATTGGTTAAAAGCAGTTGAAAAGCAAAGGCTAGCACCAATCCTGAAATTAGCGCTGCAAAAATTTGTGGCCCAGAAAAGACTAAGGCTGCGTCTTCAGGTCTGGGAGTAATGGTTGGATCGATCACGGGTGCTGTCTGTGCAAATGGCATCGATCCACCGATCAGTCTCAGTGCTATGGCTGCACTCTGAAACATCGTCTTTCCCTCGTATGTGATTGCGTTTGCCCCGTATTAGACATGACAGTTACCAGAAGCGACCCAATAGCCAGCACAGATCTCCCCAGAATTGATGTCTGAGGGGGTGGGCTTGGAAACATCAAGTTTCCTATCTAACACGAGAAACTGAGGTACCGTGAGGCCACCGGAACTGTATACGCTCGACTAGAATCTCTGGTCGGTCGCTAGAGGCCAGCCAAAAGTGAGATGATGAGGTTTGCTGAACTAGAGCAATCAATCCCTGCACTTCTAGCCTTCGGAGCGTCAAACAGTTTGCTCCTGATACCTTAGAATCTCTTGAGAAGTGAGGGCTACACATCCCCCCCAGGTTTGAATCCGGCTGTTGTCTGAGGGTAGAATTTAGGAAAGAGCTTAGATTTAGTAGTTTTTGGGATACAATCCGGCTTGTTGGGTAGCCGCTAGGGCGATCGCTCTGGGCAAAATTCGGTGTTCTTGAATTTGCACTCTAGCATGGAGCGTTTCGGCCGTATCATCCGGTAAAATAGGCACCGCTGCTTGCATTAAGATTGGCCCGGCATCTACTTCTAAACGTACCAGATGAACGGTGCAACCTGTAATTTTGACCCCGGCTGCTAATGCTTGTTCAATAGCATTTATTCCCCGGAAACTGGGCAGCAAGCTAGGATGAATATTGATGACTTTGTTAGGGAAAGCATCGATTAAAATGGGGGTGGCTTTTCGCATCCAACCCGCCATAATTACCCAATCAACATCGAATTGGCGTAGATTATCAACAATTTTGGCATCAAATTCTTCGCGGTTGGTGTAATCTCGATGATTAAGGAAGACGGTGGGAACAGACCAGCGTTGCGCTCTAGCCGCAACCTTGGCACCGGGGTTATTGTAAATGAGTACCTGAATCTTAGCGCTCAGTTGTTGAGCGGCGATCGCTTGAATTAACGCTTCAAAGTTAGTCCCACTTCCAGAGGCTAATACGCCTAACTTTAAGGGTGACTCTGGATCGAGCGCAGGCAAGAACTCATCAGGTACAATTAAGCTCGCTGGAGTTGAGTCAATAAAGTCAGACATTCCCAAATCAATACATCTCTATGTCATTGTTCTTAGTTGACTATAACGGTTATTGGTCCCTAACGAGCGGGAAGAGGGTGGGGGAAAAGAGTGCAAAGTTCCGAGTTCCGAGTTCCGAGTTCCGAGTGAGAAGAGGGTGGGGGGATGGGGAGGTGGGGAGG
>NZ_MJGC01000125.1 GCF_001746915.1 Desertifilum tharense IPPAS B-1220 | reverse complement strand
GTGTAAAGTGCTGAGTGCTGAGTGGGGGAAAGGAGTGCTGAGTGTAAAGTGCTGAGTGCTGAGTGGGGAAAAGAGTGCTGAGTGTAAAGTGCTGAGTGCTGAGTGGGGAAAGAAAGTGCTGAGTTGATAATTATCGAGTTTTCCTGTCTCTTGTTCCCCAACTCCTAACTCCCAACTCCCAACTCCCTCTGTTCCCCCAACTCCTAACTCCCAACTCCCAACTCCCTCTGTTCCCCCAACTCCCAACTCCCAACTCCCAATTCCCCTCTTCCTACTGGGGTTTGCGGGCGATCCAATATTTGCTCATGAAGTGAACTTGCTGTTCAATATTTTGGAAACCCGCAGTTTTGAGTCGCTCGATGAGATCGTCTGTGATGTAATGGCGATAGTAGGGTTCGTGAAACATCGTGGAAAAGTTTTCCATCATCAACTTGAATTCAGGCGAATCGCTCAGTTGAATGGAATCGCAAATGATAAACATTCCGCCGGGTTGAAGAACGCGGAAGCATTCTTCAATGACTTGTTGGCGTGCCTGTGCGGGGAGTTCGTGGAATAAGAAAACGCTGGTGATGCCGTGGAAGTAACTATCGAGATAGGGAAGCGCTTCTGCATTGGCTTGCACCAGTTGCGGCAGTTCTCCGGGAAGTTCCGACAGGAGGTGGTTGGCTTTGCGGAGGTACGCGGGTGAAAGGTCGGTTCCGTAAAGTTGGGCTTGGGGTAAGGTTGCCCGTAGGAATCTGAGGGTGCGCCCAGTCCCGCAGGCGACATCTAAAACGCGGGTGGCTTTGGGGTTGGAGAAGGTGGAGAGGTGCTGTTTCAACGGGGCTAGGATTCGCCGTCTCATGGCGTCTGCGCTGCCGTTAAACAGGATTTCCACTTGTATATCGTACAGGTTGGCAGAGCGATCGCTCAAATAGCCGTCGGTTTGATGGTGGAAGTTTTGCAGGTAATAGCTGGGGTAGCCTTCGGTATCGATACTGGACGAGAAATCTTGGTATTTCTTGTTTTGGGTGCGATTCCAGATTGCAGGTAAATCAAGCCACACTTCGGGATAGTAGCGGAAAAAGTCTTCCCACGGGTTATCAAACAGGATGCTAGCCGGATAAACCCCGTTCTGGGCGTCTTGCCAGTCTACTTCGAGGATGGCGTTGAGCTTTTGCTGAAGAATGAGCAGTTGCTGCGGCGAAATGGAATGGATTTGACGTTCCGGGCGCGATTGAGGGGCAACCCACTGGGTTAATTGCGTACTCAGCGTTTTATGAGCCACACCGAAATAACTCTTTCCTTGCTGAAACGTCTGATAAGCCAGCTTGGTTAAAGAATCAGACATAGAAAGTTTGAAATGCGATCTCAAGACATGGATGTGAATAATTGTAACGAAGACGGCGTGTATCGAGAGCAATCCGAAAGATAGAAAAATTTTCCCAAAAAAAAGCACCAGCTTAACGCTGGTGCGATCGCCATCAATAAAGTTTGACCCTCGCGACTTAGCAGTCGTAGTAGAGGGAGAATTCGTAAGGGTGCGGGCGCAGACGCATGGGGTTGACTTCGTTGTCGAGTTTGTACTCGATCCAGTTATTGATGAAGTCTTCGGTAAATACCCCGCCGACTGTTAGGAATTCGTGATCCGCTTCTAGCGCTTTGAGGGCATCTAACAACGAACCTGGGGTAGAGGGGATTTTTGCCAACTCTTCAGGAGACAAATCGTAGATATCCACATCCAAGGGTTCGCCCGGATCGATTTGGTTTTTAATCCCATCAATCCCAGCACACAGCATCGCCGCAAACGCTAAGTAGGGGTTAGAGGTCGCATCGGGACAGCGGAACTCTAAACGCTTCGCCTTGGGATTGGTACCCGACAGCGGAATCCGAATCGACGCCGAACGGTTGCCTTGAGAATAGGCCAGGTTAACGGGGGCTTCAAACCCTGGAACCAGACGCTTGTAGGAGTTGGTGGTGGGGTTGGTTAAAGCCAGCAGCGCGGGTGCGTGCTTGAGGATACCGCCAATGTAGTGCAGTGCCGTTTGGCTTAAGTTGGCGTAGCCATCGCCCCAGAAGGTGGGTTGACCGTCTTTCCAGATGGACTGGTGGGTGTGCATCCCGGAACCGTTGTCGTTAAACAAGGGTTTGGGCATGAAGGTGACGGATTTTCCGTATTTGCGAGCGACGTTCTTAATGACGTACTTGTAGGTCATTAAGTAGTCGGCGGCTTGAACGAGGGAGGCGAAGCGGAAGCCTAACTCGCACTGGCCGCCTGTTGCTACTTCGTGGTGATGTTTTTCGATGGGAACGCCGCATTCTGCCATCGTCAGCAGCATTTCCGTCCGCATGTCTTGCGAGGTGTCGGTGGGCGCAACCGGGAAGTAACCTTCTTTGTAGCGCGGCTTGTAGCCGAGGTTCCCGCCTGCTTCCTCTTTGCCAGAGTTCCAACGGCCTTCAACGCTATCTACGTAGTAGTAGCCTTTGTTTTCGGTTTGGTCGAAGCGAACATCGTCAAAGATGAAAAATTCAGCTTCCGGGCCGATAAAGGCGGTATCGCCAAGTCCGGTAGAAATCAGGTAATCAATGGCTTTTTGAGCAATGGTGCGGGGGTCGCGGCTGTACCATTCCCCGGTACGCGGTTCTTTGATGCTACAGATCATGCTCAGAGTGGGAACTTCCATGAAGGGGTCGATCCACGCTGTAGTGGGATCGGGCACCATCGCCATGTCAGATTCGTTGATTGCTTTCCAACCCCGGATGCTAGAACCGTCGAAGGGAACGCCGTCTACAAAAGAACTTTCATCGATTTGATTGTAGTAAAACGAGCAATGCTGCCAGATTCCTGGCATATCGATGAATTTCAGGTCGATCATTTTGATGTCGTTGTCTTGAATCATCTTCAAGACATCTTGCGGGGTCTCTGGCATGAATGACTCCTTAAGTGCTTATGCGGGTCTAATTCTGGATAATAATGAGCTTTAGTGCAGGTCTAGTCAAGAGGCGATCGCGCATTGCTTGCGATCGCTGGTGATTGGTAAACCTGCCTATCCTCAAAGAGCCTGTCTGTTGCTCAACGTCATCAAACAAGCGAAGTTGGGTTGAAAGACTCGCCGAAGAGACACGCTCTCTGTGCGTTGGTTCTATGACTGAGCGCCATAGCTTCATTCGTCCTGCCTCATCCTAGGGACAGAAGTTCTGAGATTTTGTATCTAAGGCTACAAAACTTTACTCTATCTCTGGGGGAAATCTAGAAAAAGATTAAAAATTGTATTGAAATTAACAGAAATCAATTTTTGAGGGCGTTGTCAGGTAAATTTGTAGTTAAAGCTACAGTTTTTCAAAGCAATGATTGATAGCGCTTTTATAGATCTCGATTGGCAAGAAGCGGATGAATTCTGTCCCGGCACGCAGGTTGAACTCAAGCAACGTCCCGGTGTTGTGGATACGATCGCAGCTTACGATCCGATGATGGTACCGCCGATTTGGTTGTGTAACGATCCGCAACCTCGCTATCCTGAAGAGTTGCAAATTGTTAAGTCTGCGGCGCGGGATTGGTGGGGCGAATCGCAGGTACAAACGCGCTCTTACCCAGCCTGTCAGATCTTGCCAATGCGAAACGTAGCCAAAGTTTGCGCGCTTCGGGGTTAAGTTTAGCGTTGCGATTATTGCCCCCCGGCGCGATCGCATTAGCCCATCAGAACGCGATCGATTTTATAGTAAACTTAGCCTGGAGTAGGGGACAGCCGGAATGCTGGAAAAGAGGCGAACCCTCTGCACCCTCGCACCTGGATCGAGGGAAAATCCGGTTCGGCAATCTCAACTCAGCTTATTTCGATTGGCACCCGTGCCGATCGTTCTCGACTGAATTGACCGCTAGGTTCAAGCCTAGTGAGTTCTTGAGGTTAACACTTATTCGATGAGTTCATGGGAATTTGCCCTTTGGGGAGTGAATGTTTAATCGCCGATCGCTGAAAATATCAACGCTCGGTGAAAAATAGCCCAGAACGCATCAACATCACACTTGGGAATAGCAAACAATCTATTTAGACACAGTGTTGGGAGAGCAATTGTATGCGGGACGCAGTTACGACATTAATTTCAAATTACGACATTACAGGCCGCTACCTTGACCGCGATGCTATCGATCGCCTCAAATCCTACTTTGATACGGGTTTGGGCCGCATCCAAGCCGCAGCGGCGATTAACGCCAATGCAGCCAGCATCGTCAAACAAGCTGGTTCGCAGTTGTTTGAAGACCTACCGGAGTTAATTCGCCCTGGTGGAAACGCTTACACGACTCGTCGTTATGCGGCGTGTCTGCGGGACATGGATTACTACCTGCGCTATGCTAGCTATGCCCTAGTTGCAGGCGACAACTACGTCTTAGATGAGCGCGTTTTACAAGGGTTGCGGGAAACTTACAACTCCCTCGGCGTTCCCATCGGTCCGACGGTGCGCGGCATTCAAATGATGAAAGAAATTGTTAAACAGCAAGTTGCAGCGACAGGCGTTAGCGATACCTCCTTTGTCGATCAGCCTTTTGACCATATGTGTCGCGAATTAAGCGAACAAGATATCTAAAATCAACTTTTGGGTGAAGTGGGAAGTTGGAGAGATGAGACGCTGCCATTTAGCTGTAGCCGATCGCATCCTTTCAGCTTCTCACTTCACGCCGTTTAGCTAACCAAAGTAAGGCGGCTCATTACCAGGTTTCCACTTAATATTGCAACCAATACTCGGTTTTTGATCGGGATTAATGGGACGATCGGCCAATAGCGCTTCAATGGCAGACCGCAAGTCCCGACCTGTAACGGGTTGATGGTTTCCTGGACGGCTATCATCGAGCTGTCCGCGATAGACTAGAATTCGCGAACGATCGAATAAGAAGAAATCTGGCGTACAGGCGGCGGTAAACGCCTTAGCCACTTCCTGGGTTTCATCATAGAGAATGGGAAAGACAAAACCGTTTTCAGCCGCCATTAGCTGTAGGTGTTCGGGAGAGTCTTGGGGATAATGGCTAACATCATTGGAACTAATGGCGATCGCGCCCATCTCCCCCCCGCTATAATCTTGACTGAGCTTGGCCAACTCGCCCTTAATATGCTGCACAAACGGACAATGCTGACAGATAAACATCACTAATAAAGCTTTTTGGTTGGCAAAGCTTTCTAATGACATCATTTGACCCGATACGACATCGGGGAGTTGAAAATCAGGCGCTTGAGTTCCTAGCGCTAACATCGTTGAGGCTGTTTTTACCATAGGTCTACTCAATGGCTCCAAAACACTTGATAACATTACTGTGGATCTTTCTAGTGTATTGAAGCCAACGACTCGCGACCTCTTTAAAGAGAGAGGGTTTAATCAACAACGCGAATACGACCTTGACGCAAACCTTCAAACACGCGGTCGATTTGCTGCTGTTCGCTCAGATTTAGACTATCTTTTGACAATAGCGCAGACATAAAAACCTGTTGATCGGCGCGGGTGATGCGACGCGTTTCAAAAATGCGCTCAACAATGGCTTCTACAGCTAATGGAGGGGTACAAACTCGTTCGGGCATTGTGGATAGCTCAACGCTAGCTTCAGTATGGGGGATAGCGGATAAAGAAGTTGTGAGAATTTGCTCAAGAGTCTGTGAAGATTAACCCCCCAAAGGGCGATCGCCCTCCTTGACAATCCGTGGATTTAAGGTAATTTGGCGAGCAAGTCCAACAACTTTTGAGCCTTAGCGGTCAGTAAAGTCCGCTTATAGCGATCGGCTGCCTTCTTAATCCCTTCAGCCTGCGTGGGATAGGGGTGAATCGCATTCGACAGTTTCCCTAAACCGATGCCATTCGCGATCGCCGTTGTGACTTCACTAATCATTTCCCCGGCGTGACTGGCCACAATCGTTGCGCCAACAATCGTATCGGAACCTTGACGATAGTGGATTTTCACAAACCCTTCCGTTTCGCCATCTGCGATCGCCCTATCCACCTCTTCTAGCGGGATTTTAATCGTTTTGACAGCAATTCCCTGCTCTTGCGCCTCCCGTTCGTAAAGTCCCACATGGGCAACTTCCGGGTCAGTATACGTCACCCAAGGCATCACCAGATCGCTCAACTTAGAGCGTCCCAAACCAAACGGAGCAAACAACACATTCTTAATCGCAATGCGGGCGGCGGCATCTGCTGCATGAGTGAACTTCCAATTCATGCAGATATCCCCGGCTGCGTAAATCTTCGGGTTGGTTGTCTGCAAATAGTCATTAATCTTCACCCCCTGGCGCGAGTCATACTCAACCCCCACCGCCTCTAAATTTAACCCCTCCACATTAGGCGCGCGACCCGTCCCCACCAAAATTTCATCCACCTCAATTGAGCGATCCTGACCTTGAGTGGCAAAATGGATTACCTTCCCGGTAGGAGTCTTCTCAACGCGCTGAATCTGGCTATTTAAGACCAACTGCACCCCCTCGCGGACTAAAACCTGCTGGACAATCATTGCCGCATCTGCATCTTCCTTATTGAGAATATGAGAACCGCGATGGAACAAAATCACCTGACAACCTAAGCGCTGAAACGCCTGTGCCAACTCGCACCCAATCGGCCCGCCGCCAATCACCGCAAGGCGGTTAGGGCGTTCGGTGAGATTAAACACCGTTTCATTGGTTAAAAAGCCTGCACTTTCAATCCCTTCAATCTGGGGACGAACCGCCCTTGCGCCTGTGGCGATCGCTGCCTTTTTATAGGATAGGATTTGCCCTGCCACTTCAATCTGGCCCGGCTTAATAAATCGCCCCTCCCCCAAAAATACATCAATGCCCAGATTTTGAAAGCGACGGGCGGAATCATGGGGACTAATATCGGCCCGCACCTTCCGCATCCGCGCCATCACGGCTGGGAAATCAATTTCCACCTGTTGGGGGGGACGAATGCCAAAACGTTCGGCATCCCGCATTTGGGCCGCAACTCGCGAGGAACGGATCAAGCATTTGGAGGGCACGCAACCCACATTAAGGCAATCTCCCCCCATGAGATTGCGTTCAATCAGGGCAATTTTTAAGCCAATGTTTAAACCAGCGGCCCCGGCGGCGGTGACGAGTCCGGCGGTACCCGCGCCAATGACCACGAGGTCGTACAAGGCGGCTGGCGTGGGGTTTACCCAGTCTGGCGGATGGACGTGGGCGAGGAGTTGCTGGTTGTATTCGTCCATTGGGGACAGGTTAACCGAAGAATCAGAAATCATGGGGTTTTACCGGAGATGCGGATACAGTTTCGTCTAAGGCTTTGCGGGCAATACGGGTCACGTAGAGGGTAACGGCAACAGTGGCAATCAACCCCACGATCCGAATAGTCCACTCAATTGCAGGATTAGTGGGTTGTGCTTGGGTGCCTAGGGTGGCGAGGCTGCCTGCTAGGGAACCAATATAGACATACATGATGGTGCCGGGAATCATCCCCAAGGAACCGATAATGTAATCTTTGAGGGAAACTTGGGTGATGCCAAAGGCGTAATTGAGGAGATTGAAGGGGAAGACGGGGGAAAGGCGGGTGAGGAGGACGATTTTGAGACCTTCTCGTCCGACGGCTTGGTCGATGGCTTGAAATTTGTCGTGGCTGGCGATTTTTTGGGCTACCCAGTCTCGCGCTAGATAGCGCCCAATCAAGAAGGCGGCGGTGGCCCCTAGGGTTGCGCCGAAAAAGACGTAGACTGAACCGAGAAGGACATCGAAGAGGACGCCCGCGCCTAGGGTGAGGAGGGAACCGGGCAAGAAGGCGATCGTGGCAATAATATAGAGGACGATGAAGGCGATCGCACCCACGGAACCAAGACTTTCAACCCAGGTGAGGGCGTTCCGCAAGCTGTCTTGGGGGTTGAATCCTTGAGCAGAGGCGGGGGAGGCGATGCTAGTGAGGGCGATCGCGATCGTTGCCAATCCCATAATGAATCTGAGCGTTTGTGGCTTGTTCATGTGGTTGCGGGCTTTGTATTTTCTGAGAATTGAGCGCGATCGCACCCCCGGAAAGCCTCAAAATAGAACTAAACCTGATTGAATAGAATTTAGCAATTTTTAGATGATGACTGAACTTCCCAAAACTCTTGATGATGCGATCGCTCAAGCACAAGCCGCGATGAAAGTGGCTCTCGGTGATGGTTGCAAGCTTCTCCAGATTGAACTGGTGTTTCCCGAAATTGCGCTGCAAGCTCAGTCTATCGCTCAACAATTTATTCCGTTTATCCAAGAATTGGGCGTTCAGCCCACCGTATTTTTCCCGGATGCAGGGGCGGCGGCGCTGGCGAGGCGCGACTGGGGAGAAATCCCGTTTCGGGTAACGGATTTGGGAAGTTCGCGATCGCCGGTTGAAAAACGCATTCAACCTGACGATCAATTTTACCTAGTCGTCAGTCCGGCGGCGGTGGAAGTGGCCCAGGTGGAAACGCTGAGTACCCTTGCAGGCGATCGCCCCGTTGTCTTATTAAACCCTCGTTTAGAAGATGTTGCCACCATTGGCATCGGCTACGCAGGTCGGCAATTGCGCGATCGCTTTTTAAATAATATTCAATCGTGTTACTATCTGCGACCCCTAGAAGGAGCCGCCGTTTCTCGCTACTATCCCAACGCTTGGCAAATTTGGCTAGAAGAAAGTGAAGGCGAATATCGTCAAATTGCCCAAGAACCCCAAAGACCTTCTAGCGATACCCTAGAACGAATCTTATTACAAGCAACAGGAACCGTTGAGGCTGAGGGCGAAACCGAAACAGTCCCCCAACCCAAGCGCCGAGGCTTTCTCGCCGAACTTCAAAGCTTTTTAAAAGCCCTCAGTCAGTAGGGAGTGCTGAGTGGGGAAGAAGGGAGTTGGGAATTGGGAGTTAGGAGTTGGGGAAGAAGGGAGTTGGGGAAGAAGGGAGTTGGGAATTGGGAGTTAGGAGTTGGGGGAAGAAGAGGATGGGGGGATGGGGGGAAGAAGGGAGTTGGGAGTTGGGAGTTAGGAGTTGGGGGTTAGGGAACAAGAGACAGGAAAACTCGATAATTATCAACTCAGCGCTCTTTTCACCCGATCCTCACTCGGAACACCGCTGCGCGGAAGCAAGCTACGGAACTCGGAACTTTGCACTCTTTTCGCCCGATCCTCACTCGGAACTCGGAACACCGCTGCGCGGAAGCAAGCTACGGAACTTTGCACTAGACCTCCTGCATGAATCATGAGACATGGGTCAGTTCATAGTTGAGCAAACCAGCAATCAAGTTCAAGCGCAAGCCAAATCGCCTTCTACGGTTACGATAACGTCCTGAAAAGATCCGAAAAATTT
>NZ_MJGC01000124.1 GCF_001746915.1 Desertifilum tharense IPPAS B-1220 | reverse complement strand
GTGTGAATCCCTTGAAGGCAATGGATTCATATCTCTGATTAAGTCCTTATAAAAAGGATGGTCTGCTTTTGAAAGCCTCAAAACCTCTACAGGTGTAATGACCCTCTGAACTTCCTGATTAAATTCGATGTATCTTTCTGACAATTTTTCATTGCGTCCTACAATTATTGAAAAATTATTAGTGTCACTAGAGTTTTGGGCTTCTGTTGCTAAATCTTTATAAAAATTTATAAGACAAGTAACTAATAAAGTAAAAGTCGCAATTCTTTGTTGACCATCAATAACTTCATATTCATGTTGATTGATTGTTCCTGGAACAGAATGCTTGACGCTAAGGATACCTCCGAAAAAATGATTAATGGGCAGATTTGATTTTCTTTTTTCAAAGCAAGTCTTGAGATCTTTTACGAAATCTGATACAGATTCAGGGTTCCAAGCATAAGCTCGTTGATACTTAGGAATGAAAAACATAGGTTTATAGGCAAAAAGGCTGCCAACAGAAGTATAAGTCGGTTCAAGCTTCATACAATTCCCCAGCAAACTCAGCTATTACACTAACGTATCAGAGCGCGCTTCGCTCACGATCTATTCTCGTCAAAGTCTGCTCCCCAAAGCGAGGTAGTACGAAAAGTGATTGCACTTCTGTCATAAGCTACGATCAACCCAAACACCGTTACACAGAAAACCCATGTCTGAGCAAGTGCGTTACATTACCAACGAGCAGGGGGAGCGAGTTGGCGTCTTGTTAGAGTTGGAAGCCTACAATCGGCTAGCAAACCCATTAGCTCTAGATGACGAGTGCTTAATTGGCTTAAGCCGAGATGAGCTGCAAGCCTTAGCCGATAGTAAGCTAGCTCTCGCAGCACAGAATCAATTGAACGATTTGCTAGTTCGCAATACAGAATCTCAACTCTCTGTTGACGAAATTGCCAATCTAGACTATTTGCTAGCACAAGTCGATCAACTGACAATCCTCAAAACCAGAGCTAGATATACTCTGCACTGCCTAGAAACAGTGGCAACAGTGGCGTGAGCGCATATATTCCTGTTGAGTTACAGCGACAAATTTGTACCCATTTTAGGGATTGCTGCGCCTACTGTCGCACGGCTGAAGCTCTGACGGTTGTAATTTTTGAATTTGAACACATTGTCCCCCGTTCGGCTGGTGGAGAGACAATTTTTGAGAATATCTGCCTTTCCTGTCCTACCTGTAATCGCTACAAAGCCACTCTCCAGACAGCATTAGACCCTACTACTCAGCGGACGGTTCCTTTGTTTCATCCTCATCGTCAAGTGTGGGAGGAGCATTTTACGTGGAGTGAGGATGGGACAGAGTTAGTAGGGTTGACACCGATTGGTCGAGCAACAATTGCTGCATTGAAGATGAATCGTCCCCAGTTGATTCGCGTGCGTCGGATGTGGGTCAAGGTAGGGGAACATCCACCCAAATAATGGTGCAAACGATCCTAATGCTAGGGCGTATTTTAAAAGTTCGCCTAGAGGTTTTTCAGCATCATGTGAGCTTTGTGGAAAGCGATCGCCTTCAACCAGAATCCCTATAGACTCACTCTTAGGTTATTAGTAACTCAATTATTTCAAATTACAAATTTATTGTTTCAAAGCATAACGTTGATTATATTTTTCTGAAATTGTTTGTTTATTGATTATCCAACTCACTACACTGGTGCTATTTGCTTGCAATACCCACAGCACATCAAAAAAAATCTAGCCACACCTCGATAGGAAAATACGATGAGCAGCGGAAGCGGATGCCCATTTACAGGCAACGGTCAGAAATCTCAACCTCGTCAGGTGACAGCGAACCGAGATTGGTGGCCGAATTATTTGAATCTCAGTATCCTCCACCAGCACACACCCCAGGGTAATCCTATGGGTGAGGAATTCAACTACGCTGAGGAGTTCAAAAGCCTTGACCTAGCAGCCTTAAGAGCAGATATTTATGAACTGATGACCACCTCGCAAGACTGGTGGCCAGCCGACTACGGCCATTATGGGCCGCTATTCATCCGCATGGCTTGGCATAGTGCAGGCACCTATCGGATCGGTGACGGTCGCGGCGGTGCGGGTTCGGGTAGCCAGCGGTTTGAACCCCTCAACAGTTGGCCCGACAATGCCAACCTCGACAAAGCGCGGATGCTGCTGTGGCCCATCAAGCAGAAATACGGCAAGAAAATCTCCTGGGCCGACCTAATGATCTTCGCGGGCAACTGCGCTCTAGAGTCAATGGGCTTCAAGACCTTGGGCTTTGCTGGCGGGCGCGTAGATGTTTGGCAGCCAGAGGAAGATATTTACTGGGGTTCTGAGAAAACCTGGCTTGACAACGAGCGTTACCCAGAAGAAGAAGAGCGCGTGCTGATGAATCCCCTCGCCGCCGTTCAGATGGGTCTAATCTACGTCAACCCAGAAGGGCCAGACGGCGAACCCGATCCGGTCGGTTCAGGGCGCGATATTCGCGAAACCTTTGGTCGCATGGCGATGAACGATGCCGAAACAGTTGCTCTCACCGCTGGCGGACATACGTTTGGCAAATGCCACGGCGCGGGCGAAGCAACGCACGTCGGGGCTGAACCTGGGGGAGCTACCATCGTCGATCAAGGCCTCGGCTGGAAGAACTCCTTCAATACAGGGATCGGCGTCGATGCAATCACCAGCGGAATTGAAGGTGCATGGACTCCCACGCCGACGCAGTGGGATAACAGCTATCTAGAAACCCTGTTTAAATATGACTGGGAGCTAACCAAGAGTCCGGCGGGTGCATGGCAGTGGAAACCCAAGGGCGATGCGGGTGCAGGTACGGTACCCGATGCCCACGATCCATCAAAACGACACGCCCCGATGATGACTACGGCGGATATGGCGATGAAGATGGACCCCATCTATAACCCGATCGCGCGGCGTTACCACGATAACCCGGATGAGCTTGCTGAGGCGTTTGCTAAGGCGTGGTTTAAGCTAACGCACCGCGACATGGGGCCGCGATCGCGCTACCTCGGCCCAGAGGTACCCCAGGAGGAATTCTTGTGGCAAGATCCGATTCCCGCAGTTGACCATCCGTTAATTGATGAGCAGGACATCACCGCTCTCAAAGCCAAGATTCTAGCATCGGGCTTGTCTGTCTCCCAACTGGTTTCCACCGCTTGGGCGTCGGCGTCAACTTTCCGTTGCTCCGATATGCGCGGTGGCGCGAATGGGGCGCGGATTCGTCTAGAACCGCAGAAAGATTGGGAAGTCAACCAGCCAGAACAACTGTCAACCGTACTGCAAACCCTAGAGGGCATTCAACAGGAGTTCAACAACTCGCAGTCTGGCGGGAAGCGGGTTTCAATCGCAGACCTGATCGTTCTGGGTGGCTGTGCGGGGATTGAACAAGCGGCGAAAAATGCGGGTCACGATGTAACGGTTCCCTTCAAGCCGGGGCGCACGGATGCATTGCAAGAGAAGACGGATGTGGAATCCTTCGCCCCCCTTGAGCCAGTTGCAGACGGCTTCCGCAACTACACCAGCGGCAAACACAGCCAATCGCTTGAAGAGATGCTGGTGGATCGCTCGCAATTGTTGAGCCTGTCAGCCCCTCAGATGACGGCTCTCTTAGGCGGCTTGCGCGTCCTGGGTGCGAACGTTGGCGGGTCTAAGCACGGCGTCTTCACCCATCGTCCAGAGGCGTTGACTAATGACTTCTTTGTGAACCTGCTCGATCTGGGTACGACCTGGAAGGCGACTTCTGAGGATGAATATGAGTTTGAGGGGCGCGATCGCAAATCGGGCGATCTCAAGTGGACTGCAACCCGCGTTGACCTCATCTTCGGCTCAAACTCTCAACTCCGCGCGATCGCAGAAGTCTACGGCTGCGTGGACTCCCAGCAGAAGTTTGTCAATGACTTCGTAGCAGCCTGGGACAAGGTGATGAACCTTGACCGTTATGACCTTCGCGCAGTCCAAGCCTCAAGCTCTGCAAGAGGTTTCTAAACCGAGCGTCAGCTACCCTAACCTGCGGACATCCTGAACGTAGGTAGAAGCCAAAGACAACTCTGAGAGCGGCATTTCAACTCAACTTGAAACACCGCTCTCAGCTTTAAGCCCTGATGCCACAACTGTTAAAAAGCTGCATATATTAGCACTTGCCACGACAACCTCAAGTATTTGAAGCATCACGAAGGCGTTGCTGAAACCGAGCAACAACATCAGGGCTTAATTCTTCTTCTGGCTGAACCACTTCTCGTTGATTCAAAACTGATTTAACTTCTGTTAAAGGTGCTTGCCCTAAGTCCTTGAGTAAAGCTACAAAAGCTTGCTGTTGTTGCTTGACCTCCTCAGTAGGTGTTGCTTGGACTGTATATGCAAAAGCAACCTGACGAGTGAGCGCATAAACAATGTACTGATTTAAGGAAACACCTTCGCTCTCAGCTAAGGTAATCAATTGCTGATGTAGTGTTTCTGGTAATCGAAGCGTTAATCGACTCATAGTTAACCCCCTTCAATTACCAATTTAGTCATTTAGAGGGCTAACGGCAAAATACAGGGGTGTCTAATAACGTTGAACTCAGCACCAGTGGCTTTCGTCCGTCTGCTACCGTGATGTGTTAGGTGGCATTTGTTCAATAGATTTTCGTCTACTCAACGGTCTATTTTTCTTGGCGCAGATAGGACACCAAGTACCAAAAAGCACATTACTGGGTCTAGCGTTCCATTTGTGACCTTGTTGGCACTCCCACAAAAGAGGAGTGATGCTATTAATGTACTTCTTCGATAAACACTTACCACCGCGCGCAACTGCTACAGAGTGCATCTCTTGAATATTTTTACCCCTGCCAAGACATCTTGGACACCAACTACCACTATTTTTTACGTTGTTTGGAGCTGCTTGAAACCTATGACCTTTAGCACATTCCCATTCTAGGTGTTCAAATATACCCAAATATTTCTCAGAGAGCAGTCTTCCACCACGCTCTAAGGCAATAGTCTGTAATTCTTCTAATTTATTAGGAGAATAAACTGCATTTAAATCTACCTGTTTGTCATTAAAATTGGGAGGCAGACAAATACCATTTTTCAATAATTCATGCCGAATAAAAGATTTAGTATTTTCAATTTTGAGTATTTCTAGGATTGACGGAACTTCGATAAGAACGATTCCGTTTTTCTTACATAAATCACGCTTATCTTGGTCATTATTCTGAGTTTTGATAAATTTATTTTTTGATGAATTGAAAAATTCAATATTTTTATAATGCTGTGTTCCTTGATGTTCAAAAGCAATTTTTAATGTTTGAGAATAACCATCTAACTCCATCTGATGACCTTCAGAATTACGAAGCCAGTTCGGTCTAGCTTTTTTGAAAGGATGCTCAAAAAGCTGCTCAAAAAATTCCCGGCAGATACGTTCTCCTAACCCTGCACTGCAAGTAGTACACCATCCTCCTCTTATAATTACAGATGGAATTGTTTCCCAACGATGTCCTTCCTGACATTCCCACAAAAGCTTCTTATTAATTCCTTCATATACAGTTGATAAGCATTTTCCTCCACGTCTTAAAGCAATCTCTTGCATATCCTCAAGAGTCTTTAGTTGATTTCCTGAACAAACAGGACACCATTTCCCTCCATTAATAATATTGTCAGCATTAGCCATCCACTGATGACCCTTAGCACATTCCCATAAAAGTCTAGCTTTAACATTAACGAACTCAGAGGATATACACCGACCATCTTTGTTAGTAGCGAATGCCTGCATTTCTTCTAGCGTATGTGTTTTGCGTTTTTCTGCACGGTTTTTCTGAGCGCACACAGGACACCATCCGCCATTTTTAATATGATGAGGTTCTGCTTCCCAAATATGTCCCTCTGAACATTGCCAAGTCAACTTCTTAATGACACTCTCAAATTGAGATGACAGACAGACACCTCCAAATGAACGAGCTAAGTTCTGCATATCTTGCAGAGTATGTCTTCTTCGATTTTTGGCACTCTTTGCACGACCACACACTGGGCACCACCTGCCCAAAGTTTTAATATTCTGTGGTATAGCCTCCCACTGATGTCCTTCTGCACATCTCCAAAGATGCTTAATATTCATCCCTAGAAACTGGTTAGACAAGCAATGTCCACCAAATTTACTCGCTATGTCCTGTAAATCCTTAATACTTCTTCCCCTTCCAGCACAAAAGGGGCACCAATTACCTGCCTTGAGATAATCTCGGCAAGATTCAAACTGATGTCCATGCTTACACTTAAAAAGTAGCTTATAGCTAGAATTTACGTATTCATTGGAAAGACAACTTCCACCACGCTGTCTTGCAATTTCACGTAACTCTTCGAGAAGCTTTTGCCGTTCTCCAGTGGTTCTGCCCATCGCTAAATCTCAGGCGAAATTCCTTCCATCTTATCCTGAGCAGTGAGAGTAGCGATCGCCGATGAAGATGAGTTCGAGGCGATCGTACGCACGGGCGACCTCAAGTGGACTGCAACCCGATCGGCTGCGTGTTTTATGATGGAAAAATATAAAAGCTTACGATAACCCGACCTGACAACTGGCATTTACATCTACGCGATGGTGCGGCACTGAAAGGGGTTCTGCCCCATACGGTGCGGTAGTTTGCCCGCGCGATCGTTATGCCGAATTTGAAGCCCCCAGTACGCACGGTAGCAGATGCTGCGGCAAGAGCGCGATCGCATCATTACAACGATTCGAGATGCCTAACGCTTTGAGTCACTGATGACGAACAGAAAATGAGGGACAGGGGTATCTTACGAGAACGAAAAAGCAATAAAACTACAAGAAACTTTAATTTTTGTAACAAAATGTGATAGTTTTAAGACATAGAACAAAACTACACCGCAAAGATGTTTTGCTTCACTGTCAGTTTGCTGAAAACTCAACGAGGTAGACTTCCTTATGGCAATTACGATTGATTCCGCTCGCGGTATTTTCCCCGGAACCTTGTCGGCTGATGCCGTTCCTGCGCTAACCGCACGCTTCAACCAGTTGAGTGCCGAAGACCAGCTTGCATGGACGTGGTTTGCCTTCCTGGAAATGGGCAAAACGGTTACAGTTGCGGCTCCAGGCGCAGCCAGTATGCAATTTGCTGAAGCAACCCTGAACCAGATTAAACAGATGACCTTTGAGGAGCAGACTCAGGTGATGTGCGATCTGGCGAATCATGCAGATACCCCGATTTGCCGCATTTATGCCACCTGGTCGCCGAATATTAAGCTGGGATTTTGGCATCAGCTTGGAAAATGGATGGAAGAAGGCATTGTTGCACCCATTCCCACAGGCTATAAGCTTTCAGCCAATGCCACGGCTGTCTTAGAAACCCTCAAAACCCTGGATCAGGGACAGCAAATCACCGTCCTGCGGAACTCTGTGGTAGACATGGGGTTTGATGTCAATAAACTAGACGGCTACACCAGAGTTTCTGAACCTGTGGTTGCGCCTAAAGCAATATCCCAGCGTACCAATGTCACCATTCAAGGTCTCGACAACCCAACCGTGTTGAGCTACATGAACAACTTGAATGCAAATGACTTTGACGAGCTGATTAAGCTGTTCGTCGAAGATGGTGCTTTGCAGCCTCCTTTCCAGAGACCAATCGTAGGCAAAAAAGCAATTATGCAGTTTTTCCGCGAAGAGTGTCAGAACCTCAACCTGATGCCCGAACGGGGTGTCGCTGAACCCGCAGATGACGGTTACACCCAGGTCAAAGTCACGGGTAAGGTACAAACGCCTTGGTTTGGCGCGGCAGTTGGGATGAACATGGCATGGCGGTTTTTGCTCAACCCTGAAGGCAAGATCTTCTTTGTAGCGATCGATCTATTGGCTTCTCCTAAAGAGCTGCTAAACCTGATGCGCTAGAAAAATATCAGCGAACAGTTGATTGTTAACTATTAACGATTGAGATGAGCGTTCTAACCACGGACGCTCAATTCTTCTGAGCAAACGCAATCACAGCGTTTTTTACACGATTTAGATGACTTAGATGCACGGTGTGTGGGCTTCGCTTCTAGGCTGATAAATTCCTGCACTCTATTTTTTGTATCATTAGCCTAGAAAAAGGCTGTATTTAACCGAACTGCTGTACAAGTTTTAGATCGAACTATGCAAGCGAGTGAAGCGAAGTGGACAGATTTGGAGAAGAAAATTGCTCGAACCGCTTTTGACAAAGCGTATAAACGAGAGGTTGAGGCATTGCTGAAACAAGTTCGGGCGGAAGCAGAGGCGATCGCAGAAGTAAAAGATCTCTGGCGATTACACGACTTTCTCAGTGCTAAAAGACATGAGATGGAGGGCAAGTATGACTACCACTACTCTACCCTGATCTTTATCTTTGCAGGATTGCTGAAGGAGGGCTGGCTTCAAATGAGCGACTTGGAAGGACTCGATCGCGACAAGCTTGCTAAGGTTGCGGCACTGGCGCGAATGTAGGCGCATTGGAGCCAGAAATGCGCGGTTTTGCCCCATACGGTGCGGTAGTTTGCCCGCGCAATCGTCATGCCGAACTTGAAGCCCCCACTACACATGGGCAACCTCAAGTGGACTGCGACCCGCGTTGACCCGATCTTCGGCTCGAATCTCAACTTGGCGCGATCGCGCCAAGTCTACGGATATGTGGACTCGCAGCAGAAGTTTGTCAATGCTAACTTGCGACAACTCTGAACGCAGGTAGATATAGAGAGACAAGTAAGGGTGGCGTTTCGGTTCAAGTTGAAACACCGTCCTTAGCTTTAGCCCCTGGCTGGTGCGCTTCCATATATGCTCGTAACAATTGGTTGATTTGGGTTTGATAACCTCGCCCTTGGGATTTGAACCACTCTAATACATCACTATCAAGGCGAAGCGTAACTTGTGTTTTGTTTCTGGCAACAGGTAAACCACGCCGTACTACTGTTTTGGCAAACATTTCTGGTGTGACTTCCGGACAGTCGGATAGATCGATATCTTCATCTGTCATTGCATCTAAACGCTGCCAATCAGTTTGAGAGTTGCTCGAAGTAAACTCGCTGTTCATATTTCGTTGCCTTCCTTGCAGAAATAATACAGGTACAATTCTCACGTTCTGTATAAACAACGGCGATCGCACGCCCTTGCAACAAGCCAAATGCGATTAACCGCTGTTCCCCATAGCTATAGCGATCGTCCTCAACAATCAAAATGTCGCCATCGAATATGGCTGGGACATCAATAAAATCGATTCCATGCTTACGAAGATTGGCGAGACGCTTTGCTTCATCCCGTTCGTATTCCATGACTAACGACCGTTACAATAACCAATTGTAACTACAAATTGTAGTTACAGCTATTCTTACTGAGCGACTATACTCACAAAGGCTTAACCGATATCTTTCACTCACGTCCCCACCCAGAACTTGCGGCATAGCGGTATTTTTCACAATATTTTTAATTTACGGCCACAGTTCAGGGAAGTATTTTTCTCCCTTCTGATTCAAACTTTGTTCGAGTTTCTCGATAAAACTCAAGAATGTAGGGCGGTTTATGTCTGCTAATTCCTGATTCTCTCGAAGGTAGAGATTTCCTTCATCGGGCAAAACTAAAATACAACATTCGTAAAATTCAATATCTTCTTGTGTAACTTCAATTCCTCCTTGGCTCGCTGCTTGCCTTTCAATTTCATATAAGTTTTCAATCTCTAAAAGTTTTAGAATATTATTTCTATCTTTTTTGTTTGCGCGCTTTAATAGATTGCGGGAAAAAAGATAAGTCATCATAATAATCTCTCGATTATCTTTTATTAGAAGCGACCAAA
>NZ_MJGC01000123.1 GCF_001746915.1 Desertifilum tharense IPPAS B-1220 | reverse complement strand
CCTCCCCACCTCCCCATCCCCCCATCTTTCTTCCCCAACTCCTAACTCCCAACTCCTAACTCCCTTCTTTCCCCCACCCTCTTCCCCACTCAGCACTCAGCACTTTACACTCAGCACTCAGAAAGGAGAAACCATCGTGAACAAACCCTTAATCTTAGGGGTGTCGGGTGCTAGTGGCTTAATTTATGCCGTTCGCGCCCTTAAATTTTTGCTCTTATCAGATTATTGTGTTGAGCTGGTTGCAAGCAAAGCCACTTATATGGTTTGGCAAGCCGAACAAAATATCCGAATGCCAGCCGAACCGCTTCAACAAGAAACTTTTTGGCGGGAACAAGCTGGCGGCGTTAGCGAGGGGAAATTGCGCTGTCATCCTTGGCAAGATGTAGGCGCGAATATTGCTAGCGGTTCCTTTCGGACGCTAGGAATGCTTGTTATACCTTGCAGTATGAGTACGGTTGCGAAACTGGCTGCGGGGTTAAGTTCAGACTTGCTCGAACGCGCCGCCGATGTTCAACTCAAAGAAGGACGCAAATTGGCGATCGTCCCCCGCGAAACGCCGTTGAGCTTAATTCACCTGCGAAATCTTACCACCTTAGCCGAAGCTGGGGCGAGAATTGTTCCGGCCATTCCCGCCTGGTATCACAACCCCCAGACGATTGAAGATTTAGTTGATTTTGTGGTGGCTCGCGCTTTAGATCAATTGGAAATTGACTGCGTACCGATTGACCGCTGGCAAGGGCATTAAGATAGAGAGTGGCTCCCCAACTGCTTTAAACTCCGTTATGTGTTGCCCTCTTCACTCCAAACTATGTCTGCACTTCGCTTAGTTTTAGTCTTATTCGTGATTGGGGGGTTAATCCTATTAATCCTGCAAAACTCCTCACTCACCTTACCCCTAACGTTTTTAGGTCTAGAAACGCAAACCTTGTCTTTGGGGTTATGGTTGCTTTTCAGCTTAGGTGCAGGCTTTTTAACCAGTTTGGTGCTAGCGGTTTTGTTGCGCTTTGCCATTTATCTGAATGCGCCGCTGTCAGTGGGGGCAGCCCGACGGCCCGATATCCGCGCTTCTGGGACGCCTCAACCCCCTAGAACGCCGCGTCCTCCCGAAACAACCAAAACGCGCTTGCAAGTGGATAGCCCTGCGCCTGTGGCTGAACCGCAACCCGAACCGACGGTGAAGACCCCCGCTCCTTCCCCGGCGGCTGAGAGTTGGACGGATGACTGGGAAGCCTCTCCCTCGAAGATTGGAGATTGGGACGACCCCCCGGCAAAGCGATCGCCCTCACCCGCCCCTTCGCCAACGCGCATTCAAGCCGAACCGTCTCAGCCGACTTCTTCTGGAACCACTTATTCCTACAAGCCGCAAGACCGCGATCGCTCTGGTGTGGGCAGAACGGAAGATGTTTATGATGCCAATTTCCGCGTGATTGTCCCCCCTCCTAGTAGCGAACAGCCCAAACCCACGCAGGAGGATGACTGGGAGGCAGGGGATGATGAGGACTGGATTTAGCGCTTTTTCCACTGGATCGGCTTGAGATAATCTCCCTCAAATGGCTCCCCTTTGAGCATCCGATGCCAATAGACCCAGGGTAAGACGGTTGTCTTCATCTTCCACATAATCCAGCGCTCTTTGACGGGATTGAGCGGAAAGCTAGAAAGCGGCGTACCGCGATAGCCATCAAATTCCGCCATGATGGTTTTGTCATAGCCTGTAATTAACGGACAGCAGGTGTAGCCGTCATAGTGGCGTAATAACGGTTTGGAGTCGATTAACGCCAGTACATTTTCAGCAACGACGGGGGCTTGTTTGCGAGCGGCGGCCGCCGTTTTGGAGGTGGGCAGCGAAGAGGCATCGCCTAAGCTAAAGACGTTGCGATAGCGGTTGTGTTGTAGCGTGTAGCGATCGACATCCACCCAGCCGTAAGGACTATGGGGTAAGGCGAGGGGGCTGTTTTTAATAAAGTCAGGGGCGCTTTGGGGGGGCGCAACATGGAGGAGGTCATAGGGATAACTGACTTCATCCACAATATTGCCGCGATCGTCATAGAGATCGAAGAGGGCTTCTTGGGTTTCGGCTTTAATCGCTTTGAGGTTATGCCGAAATTTCACCTCAATTTCTCGCTCTTCAATCACTCTATCTAGGAGTGCTGAATACTCCGGTACGGCAAACATTTGGGTTAAGGGGGAGAAAAACTGGACGTTTGTACGCTGGCGGACGCCTGATTTGCTGCGAAAGGTGTCGTCTGCCATGTACATGACTTTTTGCGGCGCGCCTCCACATTTAATTGGCGTGTTGGGAAAGGTAAAGAGAGCATTTCCCCCTTGAAAGTTGCGGATCAGTTCCCAGGTGTAGGGCGCATAATCGGCAGAATAGTTGCTGGTGACGCCATTTTTACCAAGTGCTTCTGGCAGTCCTTGAATGAGGTGCCAATCGAGTTGAATACCGGGACAGACAATTAAGTATTCATACTCAATTTTGTGACCCGTTTGAGTCAAGATGGCTTGGTTATCTGGATCTAACTGGATGACTCGATCTTGAATCCAAGTGGTAGATTGGGGAATCAAATCGCGCTGATTTCTAACGGTGTCTTGAAGCTGAAAGACGCCTCCTCCAGTCAGCGTCCAACCGGGTTGATAGTAGTGTTTGTCCGATGGATCGATGATGGCAATATCTAGGGCGCTGTTGTTTTTGAGCAATAGGGAAGCCGTCATAATTCCAGCGGCCCCGCCTCCAACGATCGCAATTTGGTGATGCAGCGTTTTGCTAATAGCGGGGAGCGGGGACTGTTGGGGAGTTGATGTTACCATATCTCGTCTCAGGCTTGGGAAAGGTTGTTGCGATCGCATTCATTAAGGCTTTGACAGAGACTCTGGACAAAATTATTTTTGAGTCACCCTTGTCAAAGATTAAAGACTATATTACCATCTAGTTATAAAGTGAACAAGAGCTTTCCTAACAGACGACTCACATTTGCAACCTAGGGGGAACGGGTTTTTAGAAACCCGGAAAATTGTCATTTCCTCCTAGCGTCAAATTTTCTTGACGACTGCTGAATAACTCGCGATCTTTTCCAATTTGCAAGCCTAGCGACAGGGTTCCTCATCTCCAGATAGTTAGAGGTTTACAATGGGCACCTTATTTAACGAACTCAAACAAGATATTTTGTATCAGCATGGCATGAACGCCTGCTTAAATTGCGGTGTTTGTACCGCCGTCTGTCCAGCCGCAGAATTTAATGATTACTCGCCGAGAGAAATCATGAATATCGTTCAATCTGAAGATGACGAACAGATTGAAGACCTCCTCAAGTCCGATAAAATTTGGTATTGCGGGCAATGTTTTTCCTGTAAAACGCGCTGTCCGAGAGGAAATAATACAGCTTCTGTTGTTCTGGCATTGCGACGGCTTTCAATTCGTCACGGTTATTTTGCTGAGTCGGAAAAAGGCAGACAACAACTCTTTGCTAAACGAGTCTTTGGTGAAAACGTGCTGAAGCGAGGCTATACCTTATTAGCAGAAAATATTACCCCCGCTCATTTTCCAGAGTTGGGTGAAAACTGGGAATACTATTACGAACATCGTGCCGAAATGCGGCAATGGTGGGATGTACCAATGGACTTAGAAAATAGTCCCGGTTCTCATCGGATGATTCCTGAAAAAGACCTGGATGAGGTGCGGAGAATTTATCAAAAGACTGGCGCGATCGCCCTCATGGATGCCGTTGAAAAAGGCATGGAAAAGAAACTTGGCAGTAAAGCAGAAGTTGAAAAATACTGGCAAACCTGGTTAGAAACTGGGGACAGCAGAAACTACGAAATTCCAGATCGTCAATAAGGAAAAAAATCATGAAACTAGCCGGAAAAAACCAAGCCTGGGAACGACATCAAAAACACATTCCCACTATCGATGAAGAAGGCGGTAAATTATGGGGATGCTTTCGCAGTTGCTTTCTCCAAAGTGCAGCACCTTATACAGAAGGTATTGGGTATAAAATCTTGAAAAATGATTTAGGAATGGAACTCCGAGAAGCCCCCGGACATACTTCTTGCGGTGCAATTGGCTATCACGGGGATGTGTCTAATTTAGAAACGCAAATGGTAGTCGCCGCGCGAAACTTTTCAGTTGCTCATCATGAATTAGGCGTCGATAACCTCTTTTCCTTTTGCGTCACCTCTTTTGCTAACTATACTGAAATGATTAAACTTTGGGAAGAGGAACCTGAATGGAGAGAATATACAGAAAAAACTTTAAAAGAAACCACTGGACGAGAATTTTGGATTCCCCATGTTTCTGGGGGACGCCCTTCAGTCGTCCATGCTTCTGATGTGTTCTTTGCCAACCGAGAAAAGCTAGCGGCTAAAGCCAAATATAGCTTAAAAGGAGTTAAAGCCGTCGATCATATTGGCTGTCACTATGGCAAGATTTTTCCAGGAGAATGTCTAGGCGGCGCAGAATTTCCCCAGGTTTTAGTCGGACTTTTAGAAGCCTTTGGCGCTGAAATTGTTGATTATCCCGAACGCAGACATTGCTGCGGTATGGGGTTTCGCCAATGTGCGTTTCCCGAAAATCGAGATTATACAGCCAGCAGCGTTTACAAGAAATTAAAGAGTTTGAAAGAAGCGCATCCAGACTGTCACTTAATTCTTACCAACTGTCCGGGATGTACGGTCTTTTTGGATGCCGAACAAGGCACTATTAAAGAGGTACTCGAAGAAGAGTTTAATGTCAGTATCTTAGATTACGCCCAACTCACCGGATTATTGTTAGGTTATGACCCTTTCAAAGATTGTGGGTTGAATGCCAAAGTTGTCCCCATTGAACCCCTGTTAGATAAAATTGGCATTCCCTACGACAAATCCAAAACCGCAGAAGAACGCAGAAGACCGTTTTAACTGATTGACTGACAATCCTATGCTGTCGTAGGTTAGCGTTAGCGTAACCCAACAGCAGCCTATCTTGATTGTCAGTCAACCAACCGTTTTAGAGTTTTCGACTATCAAGAATAAGGGTTAAGGTAATGGCAAAAAAAGTCGTAGTGATTGGTGGCGGCCCGGCGGGAATGGCTGCGGCAGGTAAGCTTCAAGAGTTTGGACAAGAGGTGGTTCTCATTGAAAAGCAAGCGCAAATTGGGGGGCATTTAAATCAGTGGTATAAGGTTTTTCCGGATTTTACGGATGCGTCGGAAATTGTTGACAACCTGCGCCAAGGGTTAGGGAAAACCCAGGTGTTAACGAATACCACCGTCAGTCAAATTTCGGGTTCGGCACCCCATTTTAGAATTACGACTTCAACTGGCGAACAACTCGAAGCAGCGAGTATTTTAGTCGCAACCGGGTTTAAGCATTTTGACGCGTCTTTTAAGGAGGAGTATGGATACGGAATTTACGATAATTCCATTACTTCAGTAGAACTTGATGCCATGCTGAAGGCGCAAAGCGTCACGACCAAAGCCGGAAAGTTGCCGAAGAAAGTGGCGATTGTTCATTGCGTCGGTTCTCGCGATCAACAGGTGAATAATAATTACTGTTCGCGCGTCTGCTGTACCAATGCGATTAAGGTGGCGATTGAAATTAAACAACAGAATCCCGAATGCGAGATTTATTGTCTTTACATGGATATTCGGGTTTTTGGTCGCGGTTATGAGGAGTTGTATCGCACTTCTCAAGAACGCTATGGCGTGCAGTTTCTCCGGGGTCGGCTTTCTGAGGCGAATGAAAAGACGGATGGTAGCTTATTGTTGCGTTTGGAAGATACGCTAACGGCTAAACCGATGCGGTTAACGGTGGATCTGTTGGTGTTGATGGTGGGAATGGAGGGAAATTCCGAGTTAGCAGACGTTGCGGGTTTAAGTGTTGGGTGCGATCGCTTCTACGCCACGGCCCATCAACAATATTCTAATAATGCCTCTTCTCGAATTGGAATTTTCCTGGCAGGGACGGCGACAGGCCCTAAAGCAATTGTGGAATCGATTACGGATGGACGATCTGCGGCGGCTGAAATTGCGGCTTTCTTAGCCACAACCTCCCGATTGTCTTTAAACGGGCAAGCTGTTTGCTGAAATGACTGCATCGCTAAAGTAGAGGCTAAACCTATGACTGGGAAAACCAGAAAGTGCTTTTTTGGCTTAAAAGTCGATCGCCAACTTGATGGCGACAAAATGAATCGGACGTTTGTCGATCGCGTGATGACTGAAGGAGGTGAAGGAGTTGCGATCGCAGCTTGTATGCAATGCGGGACCTGTAGCGGTGGCTGTACTAATATTGACCGCATGGATTTGTCTCCAAGAACCCTTGTATTGATGGTGCAAAGAGGGGAATGGGATAAGGTTTTGCAAAGTCAGTCCTTGTGGTTGTGTACCTCTTGCTACATCTGTACTTCCCGATGTCCGCGCGGGGTTCGTCCATCGGATGTTATAGAGGCGGTGAAGGCGATCGCCATTCGCCAAGGAATAGAAAATGACTCCACCCGCTTCAATCAAATTTTTGTGGAACTCATTCAAAAACGCGGCATCCTTTTTGAACCAGAATTAATGCAGAAATATGGCGGTATCAGCGCCATGTTAGAACAAGCAGAATTGGGAATTAAACTAGCCCTAAAAGGCAAAATGTCGCCCTTTCCTGCAAAAATCCAAGACCCGACAACATTTAGCCAAGCGTTAGAAAAGGCAGCACAATCATGAAATACTCTTACTACCCAGGATGCAGCCTCCACACCACGGCTAAAGAGTTCGATATGTCCACTAAAGTGGTTATGCGGGAATTGGGAATTGAGTTAGAAGAACTGCAAGACTGGTCTTGTTGTGGCGGATCGGTTGCAGCCGGTGTTTCCCACGATGTCGGGATGGCAATGGCGGCGCGAAATGTTGCTTTAGCCCAAAAACAAAATCTCGACCTTTTAGCCTCCTGTTCCGGTTGCTATAACAAGTCAGCACGGGCGGCAAAAGCTTTAGAGAATGAAACTGAAAAACAAAAGATTACGGCCATTCTTTCCGATATGGGAATCTCGATTTCTGATTCCAATATTCGAGTCAGAAATGTAGTTGATGTTTTAGCAAATGACCTGGATCTAACAAGTTATATTCAAAGACCCCTCAATGGCTTAAAGGTTGCTTGCTACTACGGTTGCTTGTTAACTCGTCCCGCCGATATCGCGGGCTGGGATTCTCCCATTTTTCCGATGTCAATGGATCGATTGGCTCAGGCTTGTGGTGCAGAGGTTGTGGATTTTCGGTCAAAAACCAAGTGTTGTGGCGGCCCAATTCTGGTGTCTAAACAAGAGGTTGCTTTTGAGTTGACAAAGCAGCTTTTAGATGAAGCGCAATCTCTCGGTGCAGATTGTATTGTTTTGGCTTGTCCGCTTTGTGCCACCAATCTAGAATTACGGCAGCCAGAGATTGAAAAGAAATACAGTGTTTCTTACCAGTTGCCCATTCTTTATATTACAGAACTCATTGGACTAGCTTTAGGCTTAAAACCTGGAAAATTAGGGCTAAATAAGCATATTGTTTCAACCCAGTCTGTATTAGCAAAGTTGGGAATTTAAGCCAAAATCCCTCCCTGTTGAGGCGATCGCAGTTTGGATCGTCCTATTTCTTGTCCCTTTTACGCTCAACTCCTTACCCATGAACGATAGCTTTCCTTTAGAAGACTCTTCAATGTCCCGTCGGCAGTTGCTTAACTTTTTAACGGGTGCCGTTGTCGCTTCCACTGCGGGATCTCTACTTTATCCAACGGTTAAATTTTTCCTGCCTCCCTCAGAAATGAGTGCAGGGGGAGCTATTCTAGCCAAGGATATTTCAGGCAATCCCATTCCTGCCAGCCAAATCTTAGCCCAGCCCGTGGGAACTCGCGCCCTGGTTGCGGGGTTAGCAGGCGAACCCACCTACTTAACGGTTCAGCAGGATGGGACTCTTGATATTATGGGAATTGTGGATAACTGCACCCATTTAGGCTGTACGTTTCCCTGGAATGAAATCGATCGAGAATTTCAGTGTCCCTGTCACGGTTCTCGTTACAGCGCCGATGGCTCTGTGGTGCGCGGGCCGGCCCCTTTACCGCTAAAATTAGTCCGCGTTGCCGTGCAAGACAATGCCATTTGGCTTTCACCTTGGACAGAACTCGATCCGCGTACTGGCGAGACGCCTTGGTGGGTTTAAGGATCTCCGCTTTGAAGCTCACCCCAAGCACGCTGCAACTCTAGCGTTCTCCCGATGAGGGGAAATTGCGAATAATCAGTTCGGTTATACCACTGGAGATCGATCCGTAATGCCGTTACGCTCATAGGTATAGAACGCCAAATTCAGGCGAACCGGATTGAATCTTTGTGTTTAGAATTTTCCTGGGTTGCGACCTTTCAACCAAAGCGTAAAGAGAGCGACTCAACGAGCAAAACCTAGAGATAGAGATGTTGCTAGCTTGTACTGGGGTGAAGATTGGTGAGTAAGTGGATATTGCCAACCTTAAGTGAGGTGGTCGCTCAAGGGGAGCAATTAGCGCAGTGTAATGCAGAGACTCCACTGAGCGATGCTCAGAAAAATCGAACGGAAAACAGTCGGCTGCGACACAGCGAGCCAGCGACCTCTCCTTCTCGGAATGCCGCAGGACACCGCAAAGCAGAACGGCAATGGTGTGGCGCGATCGCGGCTTTAGTCAGCATTTTAGAACAGATTGCCCAAGATAACCGGGCCGATCGGGCTGCGGATCGCTCCGTTTGTTCTGCCCACAATTCTTATATTTGTCCGATTCGGGGTTTAATTCTCTCAGGCCCCTTACCCGTGTTAAGCCATCCCCAACTGCTGGCACACTATACCAGTTGGCTGTTTGCCACCGATGGGTTTTATCGCGATGGGGGAATGCCATTTCAGCTACCCCCGGCGGCCAATACCTATACCCCCCCTCACTCAGCCAACCCCCACCCCGAAGAGGATCGGCAAGGATCTAACTGGCTCTCTTTATCAACCGTCGATCCGTTAAAAACAGAATTATTTTGTTTAGCGCTCACTCGCAGCTTTGGTCTAGTTTTAGTTTGGAGCGAAAACGAGGCAGGGGAAGCCAATTTTCAGTTTAGCTTTAGCCCCCAAGTCATCGAGCAGTGCTGGCAAGCCTTGCGATCGCGGGTTGCTCTCAACGGTACCCTAGAACAACTGCAAGCGCTAGACGCCTACTACGAACAGTTTGCCCCCAAAGCGCCCGATTACACAATTGTGGCGCAATTTAGTCAAGGGTTGCTGGAGTATTTACCCGACTGGAACGATAAGAGCGATCGCAATTCCGTTCGCCATACCAAAGAAACCACAGCCAAAGAAGAAGGCTGTCAGGAAGCCAAACCGCGCGTTCCCGACGCTTCCGTCGAATTGTTAAGCGCGATCGCCCATGAAGTCAAAACGCCATTGACCACGATCCGCACCTTAACCCGCCTGTTGCTAAAACGGCGAGACTTGCCGGAAGTCGTTCTCGATCGGCTTCATAGCATCGATCGCGAATGTACCGAACAAATTGACCGCTTTGGCTTAATTTTCCGGGCGGTTGAAATGGAAACGCATAAAACCAAAGAAAGCACCCGCGTTTCCGAACGAGAAGCGCGATCGCAAACCTCCGTTCAACTTACCCCCACATCGCTATCCCAAGTCTTTCAACAAAGCATTCCCCGATGGCAAAAACAAGCAGGGCGGCGTAACCTAACCTTAGATGTGGCACTTCCTCAAAAAATGCCTGCGGTAGTTAGCGATCCAACCTTATTAGACCAAGTGCTAACAGGACTGATTGAAAACTTTACCAGCAGTTTACCCAGAGGCAGCCACGTCACCGTAGAAGTGACCCCAGCCGGTTCGCAACTCAAACTGCAATTCCAGTCGCAACTACAAGCCGATCCAGCCTCAAAAAATACGAAAACCCTGCACAACAATTGCGCCACTCATTTAAGCGCCAACGGTTCCAACTCTAGCAAACCCACGCTGAAATCCTTGGGACAGTTGCTCATGTTTCAACCCGAAACCGGACATCTCAGCCTAAACATGAGCGTCACCAAAAATCTCTTTCAAGCCATTGGCGGTAAATTAATTGTCCGCCAACGCCCCCAACAAGGTCAGGTGTTGACAATCTTCTTACCCCTGAATCTCAAAGAATTGTAAACTCACCTCTTTGAGGAGAAGGGAATTGGGAGTTAGGAGTTGGGGGTTGGGGGAGAAGAAGGGAATTGGGAGTTGGGAGTTCGGGGTTGGGGGAGAAGAAGGGAATTGGGAGTTGGGAGTTCGGGGTTGGGGGAGAAGAAGGGAATTGGGAGTTAGGAGTTGGGAGTTAGGGGATAGGGGGAGTGAATCGGCTATTGTTCTCAATACACCTACTTGCAATACCACTACTTGGTGTGCAAGCTACAAAACAAGCGTACTCCTTTCCCTACTCAGCACTCAGCACTCTTTCCCCCCACCTCCCCATCCCCCCACCCTCTTCCCACTCAGCACTCAGCACTCAGCACTCAGCACTCCTTTCCCCCCACCTCCCCATC
>NZ_MJGC01000122.1 GCF_001746915.1 Desertifilum tharense IPPAS B-1220 | reverse complement strand
AAATATTTTCAAAAAAAGTGGGGCGATGCTGAGGAAATATACTGGGAATCATTGATCCTAAGAAAGGAATTGAGAGATATATCTGGAATAGCAGATTCTTATGCTTCCATAGGAGATATAGAGAAAGAAAAAGGAAATTTTAACAGCGCAAGATATTTCTATAAAAAATATTTAGAAATCAAAAGAACATTAAATGATCGCTTGGGTATTGCAATGGCTATAGGATGTATTGGAGGGCTAGAAATGAGTCAAGATAATCTAGATATCGCAGAACAGCTTCTTCATCAATCCTTAGTACAGTTGCAAGAATTTGACTTTCTCCGTGGCGTTGCTGAAGTTAATTATGACCTTGCTCTTCTCTACCAGAAGCGAAGAAATGATGAAAAAGCTCAAGAATACTACAATACAGCCTGTCAACTTTATCAAAAAATGGGTTCCATCAGAGTATTAGAGAGAATTGAGCGAGAATGGAACTCACCGGAGTAAATAGCCATGCTGATTACTGGACTGTTTCACATTGCGATTAAAACCAACGACCTAGAGGCCACCGTTCGCTTTTATACGGAAATCTTGGGTTTGCGAACGGTTCCCCGTCCCGACTTTGGCTTTCCTGGGGCCTGGTTAGCCTGTACAACGCCCGTAGGCGAGGCGATTTTTCATCTGTACGCCGGGGGCCCTGCCTTGGGAAGCGAGGGGATAGCGCCCCAGGGAACCGCCGCTATTGACCATATTTCCCTGACGGCTAGCGGGTTTCATGGCTTTCGCGAAAAGTTTGCCCGCCACGGGTTAGAATGGCGCGAATTCTTAGTTCCGGGTACCACCCTTTGGCAATTATTTGTCTATGACCCCAACGGCGTTCAGCTAGAACTCACCTTTGAAGGTCAAGCCGAAACCGGGCCAGAACCGGATATGTCCCCCAGTCGCCGCTATGTCGCCGGGGAATCTTTCTTTCAACCCAAAGTCAGCGCTTCTGCGAGTAAGGGCGTATCCTGATAGAGTCTTCTCAGCTTGGCTAAAAAGGCGGGTTGCGTCTTGGCTTGCAATTCCGCCACGGGATGCGATCCGGCTAACAGCGAGTCACTCGCCTCGCGAGAAAATTGGCGCACAAAGGTAATGCGATCGCGCCTCACCTGTTCCAGCCGCGCCACTAATGCCGGAAAATCAACTAAACTTTCTTGCAAGGCTTGACGCAACAAGGCCCCCACATAACAACCATCCTCAAACGCCTGCGAGGCCCCTTGTCCTAATGTAGGATACATGGCATGGGAGGCATCCCCCAAACATAAAACGCGCCCCCCCTCGTCGCCAAATACAATCGGGATATCCTGTACTCTAGCCCAGTGAATCTCTTCTAAATGCTCGCATACCGCATCCACCAGGAACTGACAAACCGGACTTAACCCTGGGGGTGGGGTGTAACATTGGCGCAGGTATTCCACCGTCTTTTGGTTGTCGCGAATTTCCAAACTTGCATCCAGGGGAAACGAACCCGCAATATAAACTTCATCCCCCGGAATGGCAAAACTCAACAAGCGAGAACCGTTATAAAACCATTGCTGATAGTCTGCAATTAACCCGCCTTTCTGGGGAACCAACAGGCGATAGAGACAAACGCCTAAATGTTCGGGAGTGGGAGAACCGCCAAAAAAGCTGCTGCGAACTTGCGAATAGCGCCCATCGCAGCCCACAATCAAATCAATATCTTCAAAAGCTTCCCGAATACCCGTTTCCTGGTTTTCAATCTCTAAATACAGCCGATCCGAATCTCGATACCCCATACTCAGCGCGATCGTATTGTAACGAATGCGATCGCCCAAAGGTTGCCGCAACTGCCGATAGAGTTCGGCCCAACGGATACGAATACCCGCATTCTCCGCCACTTGAGATAAGGGTAAGTCAAAAATCACCGTCCCATCCGTTATCCCTGCAACCCAAGACTCCCACGGTAAACTCACCCCTTCCACCTGCAAGCTATCGGCTAATTCTGGGCTAAATTGACGCAGAATTTTCAAAGAATTCGGCCCCACATTCAACCCCGTACCCGCCAACTCATTCTCTGGTGGCCCTTTGTCAATACAAATCACCTCAACATCGGGACACTCTCGCAAACCATAGGCCACTAAACACCCTACAACCCCCGCCCCAATAATTGCAACTCGATGCGATCGCTCTCTCATTGTGCTATTTCCCTCGCGTTTAATCTCCCCCATGACTTTAAGAAGATCGGGATCTCAGCGTTGGTAACTTGAAATACAAAAGATTCAGTAAACACTCACTTTAATAGAGACTTACTCTTCATTGGTCGTCAACTGTCATGGCTCCCAAACTGTATTCGCAGAAATTCGCGATCGCTATTTTTGCTACACTGGCTTGTAGCCTAATGATGGCTTGTGGTTCTGAACCGACAACTTCAACCAATGTCACCACCCAGTCGGCTGCGAGTTCAACAGCAACCGCGAATAATCCTCAAGAATTAAAAACGGTTCGGGTTTCGCTGTCTTGGTTACTCCAAGGTGTTGATGCCCCTTTAATGATTGCTATGAGTAAAGGTTACTTTCAAGAAGAGGGGATTGAAGTCCAATGGGAACGGGGATTTGGTAATGCTGATACGATTAGTAAGTTAGGGGCCGGACAATACGATATTGGTTTCAGCGATATGTATAATATGCTGGAATTTAATGATAAAAATCCTAATGAAAAATTAGTGGCGATCGCAGTCGCGTTTAATAAAGCCCCCTTCTCAATTTTAACCCTAAAGAAAAGTGGGATTGAAAAGCCAGAAGATTTAGTCGGTAAAACCCTCGGTTCCCCGGCTGGAGATGGTCCGCGCCGGTTATGGCCGTTATTTGCTAAACAAGTGGGAATCGATCCAGATTCTGTTACTTGGACAACAATGGACCCGAAGTTACGGGAAACTTTTTTAGTGACTGAAGAAGTGAACGCGATTAGCGGATTTTCTACTTCGGCTTTGCCCAATATTAGAAAATCTGGGGTAAAATTAGAGGATGTGAATGTTTTTTACTACGGCGATTATGGCTTGGATATGTATGGTAATGCTATCCTAATTCGCCAAGCTTTTCTCGACCAAAATCCAGAGGTAGCTAAGGGATTTGTTCGGGCTTATTTACGCGGGTTGAAAGATACTATAGAAAACCCGGAAGCCGCCTTAGAGGTGGTGAAAGCCGCAGGCGATAACTTAATTGATATGGAAGCTGAAAAGCTGCGTCTAGAAATTGCTTTAGAGAAGTTAATGGTTAATGCAGAAACCCAGGCGAATGGTTTAGGAAGTGTCGATCCAAAACGCTTAGAAGAAACGATTCGGTTAACGGTAGAAGGGTTTAATTTATCCCGCCAACCCGCTTTATCAGAAGTGTTTGACGATCGCTTCTTGCCACCCAAGGAAGAGCGATCGCTCTAAACTAAGAATACCTCTGATTCTGGCGCAATCCAATACAACCCTGGCTGCTGTTGGTGTTGGGTTTCGTTCCTCAACCCAACCTACCTGACTCAGGAGGATATCCTGATTTTAGTGCAATTTCGCATCACCCTGGCTGCTGTTGGTGTTGGGTTTCGTTCCTTAACCCAACCTACCTGACTCAGGAGGATATCCTGATTTTAGCGAAATCCGATACATCTCTGGCTGCTGTTGGTGTTGGGTTTCGTTCCTCAACCCAACCTACCTGACTCAGGAGGATGTCCTGATTTTAGCGAAATCCGATACATCTCTGGCTGCTGTTGGGTTTCTTACCTCAACTCAGCTTACCTGACTGATTTTAGGAAGGGGAACCCAAGCTGATAACCGCCAGTGGGGATATTGCGATCGCAAGTTCTACCATTTAATCACAAATGGGGTTTCCTCTCCTGTCACATCGAGTTGTACTTGGGTAGGAGAAACCACAGTTAGTTGATAGCCGCTTTCGGCTAGCGTCACTTGCAGGTGATCGCAAGATTGCATTTCAACCGTAACGCCACCCATGATTAAACGCAGATTAGCTAAGTCTACCCGGACTTGGGTGCGATTAAGACGATCGGCGATCGCAATTTGGCGAGTGGCTTTCATTACCCGAATACTCAGATGGCGCAGGCGAAACTGTTGAACCTCACCCGTTTGCGGCGTGCTTTTTGGCGTTTCGCGAATGGGAACAAGTGGCGCATCTTCCGTTACTTTAGCAGGCCTTTCCGTCGGAGGTGCAGGCGGCTCGAAGGGAAGTTGGGTTAGCGTTACCCCCCACTCTTGAGATTTTTCCACAATTTCGCGGTGATTCGACTCCGCTTTAATATTTTTACCCTTATTGCGATGATAGGCTTCTTGCTTCTTCTTGGTGACTAGCCAACGTTCTCGCATCCATTGGCGCAACTGGGGTTCAAGCTGGATGTCTTCGCAATAGCCTTGATAGAAAGAAAGCGTCACCCCCAAACCGCCGATTTTCTCTAAAGCAATGCCAATATGTTCTACATAGAGGTGATTTTGCCATTCAGGGTTCGCTAGGATGCGATTTTTAATGTAAGTTTCGTAGCGCTTGCGATCGCTCACCGCTATTTTATCCCCAACCGAGGAGGCGCAGGCAAAAAAGTAGACGACATCGCACTCTAAACGTAACTTGGCATACTCCGAAGCCCTGACGCGGGGGATATACTTTTCTAAGGTGGCGATCGCTTCTAACCAATAGTGCCGATCTAACAGATAGCGTACCCACAACCGCAGATCGCGAAACGGTAAGCGCCTGGCGGTTAACCGTTCAAAACAGAGTTTAGCTTTCCCAAAGCTATCCAGTTGAATATAGGCTTGTAAAGCACTCTCAAAACGCTGTTTTTTCTCTAAAATAGGGGCAACAGCCTTTAACCACAAGGGATCTTGAGGTCGATGTGCGGCTTTCCACTCCTGATAAATCCGATCTGCAACGCTCGGTTCTTCTAACACCGTAGTATCGCCGACTTTCTCTAATTGGGCTAGCCCTTCCGGGAAACCAATATTTAAGGCTTGGGCGAGATAATATTCAGCAGGATAGGGTGGATGTTGTTGATAACACTCTATCGCCTCTCGATAGTTTTGGGCGCGGTAGAAACAATGTCCCGCCGTCACAGAGGCATTGGGGAAACCTGACGCTTTAAAGGCGATCGCCACTTCGCCGCAGGTTTGCCAATCGAAATCGGTTAAACTAGGGGTATCCTGATGGTATAATTGTCCGATCTGCTGCGTGTAATGCGCGATCGCTTTTTGCCATTGTTTGCTAAACCGTCGATCTGCAAGTTGCTGTTCGTTAATTTGCAGATGCAGAAACTGGGTAAAGGCTAGCAAGCTTGCGGGCGTATGGCTAGCTTCTGCCATAAAGTCAACAATGGGCTTTTCTGCGGGTCGTTCTTGGGGATAGTTGCGATACCATTGGGCTAATTCCAACCAACATAACCCTTCCCAGAAGCATTCCCAAGCGGGTTGGGGAAGTTCTAAGTTTAAGAAAGCATTTCCGGCGGCGGTAAACTCTTGTTCGTAACGTTTCGCCCAAGCTTCACAAACCGCAGCTTGGTTAATTTTACCAATATCTGAATAATAGCGTTTGGCGCGGCGCAGGAGTTTGGGATTTTGGGAGTTTAAGCCTTCTTGTTCAAAGGCGATCGCAATTGACTCCGGATCGTCTTCGCGCAATTCTTGGGCGCTATCAGGAGTTCCCAGTTGCAGCGATCGCACTCTGGTTTTCCAGCTTGAGGAGATTTTAGCTTCTAATGCCGAGGCGTTCAAGTAGTTGAGGTTACTTGCAAATTGCCAGAGTTGGCGATCGCCTTTCCTGGAATCAATAATAAACAAGCGTTCAATGGCGCGGCTGGCGGCGACATATAACTTATTAAAGAAATACTCAATTTCTAAATGGGGTTCTGTAACATCAGAGTTAAGCGCGATCGCTTTTTGTAAAAACTGTCCAAACTGAGCATCGCAAGACTCTCCAAACTTATAGAGAATCACCCGTTTAAATTCTAATCCCTTAGCTGCGATCGCGCTCAACACATTTTTCGGCGAGTCGCTATCTTCCCATTGCGTAAAAATTGCTGACAGAATCTCATCCTTGCGAATATAATTACTTTCCTCTCCCTCTTCACAAGGAATAATCAAAATCGTGTCTTGAATATAACTCCTCAACTCTTCTAGAGAAATATTATCCTGTAAAACAAACTTTTTCGGCTCTACATCGCCCGAACGCCAAACAGTTTGGGGGTTAATTTTTTGTAGGTCAAACAGTAAATATCGCCACAGTTGAATCAAGTTATTAAACTGGACAATTGGCGAAGATGAGCGATAGTTAAATTCTAATTCCTGGAAATTCATTCCCAGGTTTAACTTCTCCGTTGGATCTAAAGCATGAATCACCTCACTATAAAAAGCCGCCTGGAAACTTTCCCAGCGAAAACCAGTAGGATTTAGCGTTTGAAACGGATCGCCCGCAAACGCAAATGGTAAACTATAAATTGGTCTATAACCTGCCAAATCGTAACGCGAAAAGATAGACAATCGCATGATTAGCTGCAACTCTAATCGCGTAAAATCTTGAGCCTCATCGCAGAAAATAGCCGTATACTTCGCTTCATAAGCATCGCAACTCAGCACCGCTTTAACCAAATCTTGATCGTCCCAATATCTCTCCTCAATTAATAACTTTTCATACCATTGCTTCCAAATCTCATAAATGTCCTCAAACTGCTCAAGCGGAACCGTTCTTTCTTTGCGAGGCACCTCCTCTTGATACTCCTCTGGCGTCACTTCAGCCAAGCCGTATCCCTTAATAAACGTGCGGATCGCGTGCCAACATCGTTCAGGAGAATAGCGCCTCGCACTGGGCAGCGAACAGCGGCGATAGAGTTGCTTAAAGCGATGAAAAGAAATATAATTTTCTAAGGTAAAATCTGGGCTAACTTCTGGTGGTAACAGCCTTAGCAAGAACTTTTGAAACGGTTGAAAATATCCCTCAAGACTGGGAATTGTAGATTGGTCTTGAATTTCCATCACAAATCGATGATGGGAGGTCAGAATTTGATAGACCTTATCCTTCGCAACATCGAGCAATCGCTCATTATAAGTCAAGAATAAAGGTTCGCCTGGAAGTTCTTGTCCTGACTTGGGATAAAACTTGCGATAGCAATAGTCTGCAAACAGATAAAAAAGCATGGTAGACTTACCGCTACCCGCCCGACCGTTGAGGAATAGGGGTAAAGAATTTTGAGCAAACGTAGCTTGGGAAACCGAGTGTAAAATGGCCTCTTCCTCCGCCGAAAGTGCCAGATTCATTTCCTGAGTTCCATCCAAAGCCAGCCAGTTATCGCATAATAGGATATAACTGGGATAAGCTCTCCTAGCCCTAGCTCTAATCTCATGAATAGAGACAGGTGCAGCTAAGATATTTCGTCCACCATTCAATAAATGATTTTTTAACCCCACCTCCCGAATCTCATCGGGCGTTGGCTGATGGGTAAAAGGTGCTAATAAAAAGATAATATTTTGGGGAGCCTCATCCGCCGCGAGAATCCGGCTTAACAGGATATAATGTTCTCGCTCAGGGTCGCAATCGAGCGTTACTCCCGGCCAATCTGTCGCCGTTTCCAAAGGCGTTGCTTGCTCAATCAAGGTAATGAGTAACTCATTAAACCGCTGATATTGCTGAGAATTGCGGTTTTCCAGTTGCTTAAAGTAGCTTAACCACACCTGGCTTTCATAGATAAGAGCCTCTTGCGTATTGCGCTTCCAACCCGGCGGATCGAACCAGGGAAGTAGTTCTGGGCGAGCCTGTATAGGGGGGATCGTGGGCGTTCCTGACGGGGTGGAGAGGCGTCCTATCAGCCACTGACGCAATTGAGCCTCTTTTAACAGGGGTTCTAGGTGCTGCTGTCCGTAGGCTTGACGATTTTTGAGAAACACCTCATACTCGCGATCGCCCCGCTTAAAGATATCCAGCAAACAGAGTACCGGAGTCTCCTCCACTCTGACAATTTTGGCAATCAGCCGCAGATTGTTATCCGCCTTGCGTTTGAGATAGGGATACAATCGCTTAAAGTGCGCCTGCACCTCCTGAAAGCTCAGGGCTTCTAGTTCTAACTCTAAGCGATCCAGATGCGATCGCAATCCAAACGCCTCAGCTTTCTGATTAAATCGAGTTGTCCGATACACATACATGCAAGCCTCCTCCCCATTCAATAGCCCGTATCATAAGAGTGCCTTATTACCTATTGTGATTCAGCAATCTACTTAACGGGAGGGGGAAGTGAGTGCTGAGTGTAAAGTGCTGAGTGCTGAGTGAGAAGAGGGTGGGGGGGTGGGGGGAAAGAGTGCAAAGTTCTGAGTTCCGTAGCTTGCACATCCAGTGGCGGTGTTCTGAGAAGGAAAAGGAGTACCAAGTGCAAAGTTCCGTAGCTTGCACATCCAGTAGCGGTGTTCCGAGTTCTGAGTGGGAAAAGGGGTGCTGTTGCGCTAGCTTCTGCGAAGCAGTGCTGAGTAGATATCTAGAATAATAGCCGATTTACCTTCTTCCCCCAACTCCCAACTCCCAATTTCCAACTCCCTTCTTCTCCTATCTCCCCATCTCCCCATCCTCTTCTTCCCCAACCCCCAACTCCCAATTCCCAATTCCCAGTTAAGCTAGGATCGAGCCGCTACGTGCAGGTAATGAAAGCGTGAGTTCATCTGTCCAAGTGGCTTCAGCAGAACCGTAGAGGTGTTGTTTGGGTTGAGTTTTAAGGGAATTGACCTCAAAATGGACTTTGGCGGGTTCCGTACCCACATTAACCGCTACAATGAGTTCTTCCTCATCCAGACAGCGAGCAAAAACATAGACCGTTCCTTCAGCGTACAGCACCTCATAGGAACCTATCCGCAGGGCCCGGTACTGATGGCGAATTGCGATTAGTTGACGATGGTAAGCCAATACTTCAAGATTCCAATGGGCTTCTAGGGGAAAACCGCGCCGCGAATCTGGATCTAACTTGCCAGGTAAACCTACCTCATCGCCATAATAGATACTGGGCGCGCCGGGAAAAGTCAGTAGCAATAGGGTAGAGAGTTCAACACTAGCCGGATCGCCGCCTGCAATTGAAAGTAATCTGGCAGTATCGTGGCTAGCGAGAAGATTGAGTTGCGTGAGTTGAATTTCCCAAGGATAGAGTTTGAGCAATTCCTGCATTTTTTGGGCGTAGTCGGGCGCGAATAGGGCAGGATAAGGGTCATAGGAACGATCTTGCACTTGTTCTAAGTCAACGCGATCGCCCGCAGCAAAAGCAATGGTAGGGGCAGTAAACAAGTAATTCATCACCCCATCAAACTGATCGCCTTGCAGCCATTCTCGCGCATCTCTCCAGACTTCCCCCACAATATACGCTTCTGGGTTAGCCGCCTTAACGCGATCGCGAAATTCTTGCCAAAAACCCTCAGCCGTAATACAAAAAGGCACATCTAAGCGCCAACCATCAATCCCCAGCCGCAACCAATGTTCGGCAACCTGCATAATATATTCCCGGACTTCGGGGTTTTCGTGATTAAATTCTGGTAAAGCCCGATTTCCGTCCCAACCCACATAATTTGCTGGATAGTTGCCATCATAAGCAGACAAGGGCCAGCCTTCAACCTTGAACCAGTCTAACCAAGGCGAGTGAGGGCCATTCTCTAAAATGTCGTGGAAGCAGAAAAACCCCCGACTAGCATGGTTAAACACCCCATCCAGAACCACTTTAATATCGCGGTGATGGGCGGCTTCTAGCAATTCCATAAAAGCCGCATTCCCCCCCAATAAGGGATCGACCTGATAATAATCGTGGGTGTGGTAGCGGTGGTTGCTCGCCGACTGAAAGATGGGAGTAAAGTAAATGGCATTAATCCCTAAATCTTGTAAATAATCGAGTTGTTCCATCACCCCCCACAAATCTCCGCCTTTATAACCTTGCAGAGTAGGAATCTCATTCCAATCTTCCCAACGGGCATTTTTTAAAAGAAATTTCCGCGATTGTTGAGTCCGAGCAAAGCGATCGGGGAAAATTTGATAGAAAACCGCGTGTTTTACCCAGTCTGGTGTCTGAATTTGCATTCTTCGCACATTCCCTTGTGTCATTTCTACAGGCAGCCTACAACTCACCACCAGAGTTATTCGTCAAACTCAAGATTGAATTTATAGAAAGCCACCTCTTCTAAGTGCTGAGTGTAAAGTGCTGAGTGCTGAGTGGGGAAAGAGTGCAAAGTACCGAGTTCCGAGTTCCGAGTGGGGAAGAGGATGGGGGAAAAGAGTGCTGAGTGAGGAAAAGAGTGCTGAGTGGGGGAGGTGGGGGGAAAGAGTGCTGAGTGCTATTGCGTTAGCTTCTGACTATGCTGAGTTGATATTATCAAGCTTTCCTCTGTCTTCTACCCCAACCCCTAACTCCCAACTCCCAATTCCCTTCTTTCCCCAACCCCTAACTCCCAACTCCCAATTCCCTTCTTCCCCAACCCCTAACTCCCAACTCCCAATTCCCTTCTTCCCCAACCCCTAACTCCCAACTCCCAACTCCCTTCT